>JAICUV010000163.1 GCA_025935655.1 Chloroflexota bacterium
CGTTGATCGCGGTGGTGCCGCGGATCGCCGCCATCGCCCCCGACGGGATGTCCACGACGGCGGGCGTGAGGCCCGTGCCGGAGCCGCCGCCCGTGTCGACGGCTGCGGCCGGCGGCGCCGGCGGCGCGAACAGGTTGACGAGCAGCAGCATGACGACGATCCCGGCGACGGCGCCGCCGCCGGACAGCGCCGCCGCGCGACGCATGGGAACGTCGAGGATCAGCCGCTGGCCGCAGCCCTCGCAGCGGCGGGCGCCACGCGTCAGGGTGCGGCCGCAGGCCGGGCAGTTGAACGCCTGCGTGTCCGTGCCGCCACCCGCCACGGGGTCGGCGAACACCGGGGAATACTGGTCGGCGGCGGACCCATAGGCCGCGGTGGACAGGCCGGCGGACGCCTGGAGGGCGGGGGCGTCGGGCGTGTTCGGGGTTCGCCTGAGGGTGGACCGGAGCGCGTCGAACGCCATCGATCCCTCCTTTCCGCGGCGGGAACCGGCCGCGTCGGACCCGCGCCGCCGGCGCAGGTGCGGGCATCCTAGGCGTTCGCGGGGCGGATTCCACCCCGACGATCGTCCTCCCGCCCGTGGGACCGGCGACGGCCCCGCGAGCGCGCTACGGGGTGGGGCTCGGGCTCGCGGGGGCCGCGGCCTCGATCAGCGCGCCGAGCTGGTCCGGGGTCTTGAGCCCGGGCGGGTCGACGAGCGTGCCGTTGAGGAACATCGTGGGCGTGGAGTTCACCCCGAGGCCCACGCCCTCCTGGGTGGAGGCTCGGACCTCCGCCAGCACCGCGGGGTCCGCGACGCACGCGTCCCAGTCGGTCACGTCCACTCCCGCTGCCTCGGCGATCGCCTTCACCCGCTCGGGGCGGAAGCCGCCGGCGTTCTCGCCGTCCTGGTTGTTGTAGATCCAGTGCGAGTAGTCCCAGTACTTGCCCTGCTTGTTCGCGCACACCGCGCCCGACGCGGCCACCTCGGACTCGTTGGGCGTGCCCCTGCCGAGGAACGCGAGGTCGCGGTGGACGATGCGCAGGATCCCGGCCTTGACGTAGCGCTCCACCAGGATCGGCTCGACGGACAGCGAGTGGCGGGCGCACACCGGGCACTGGTAGTCCTCCCAGACCTCGAGCGTGACCGGGGCGTCGGCGTTGCCGACCGTCTTGCCGTCGACGAGCGCGGCCGGATAGAGGATGCCCGGGTCCGCGAGCGTCCCCGTGACACGGTTGCCGAGCTGGTTCACGGCGACGAACGCGACGATGAGCACCCCGATGATCGTGGCGCCGATCATGATCGTCCTGGTGTTGAGCCACGAGCCGCCGGAGCCGCCGGACGTCGTGCCGCGCGCGCGCCGCTCCTCGCGCTCGGTCGCGAACCGGTCGTTCCGCGCTGCCGCCCGGCGGTCGCGCCGAGTCGTCTGCTTGGTGGGTTGCTTGTTCGCGCTCAGGGGAGGCCTCCGGGGTCGTGCTGGCGTTGCGCAGGACGCGCGACAGTGTGGCGCAGATCCGCCCGCCCCAGCGTCGCCGAGCCCGGGGCGGCGCCGGAAGGGACGTTTGGCCCCAGCCGGGGGCCGTGCGGCCCGAACTCCCTGGTGGCAGGGTTGCGCGTCGGGTCGCCGCAGTTGATACTAAGTCTCATATGACAGACCAGACGCCCGTCACCCCGGTCCCGCACGCGCACCCCGGGCGTGCGCCGCACACGCACGACGGCCCGCTCGACGCGTCGCATGCGCACGCGCACGCCGACGTGTGGCTGAGCGACGTCTCGGCCGGCTACGGCGATCGAGCCGCGCTCGAGCACGTCACGGTGGCCGTGGAGCCCGGCAGCCTGCTCGCGGTCGTGGGCCCCAACGGCGCCGGCAAGAGCACCCTGCTGAAGCTGATGGCCGGGCTGCTCCAGCCGTGGTCCGGGCGGATCGAGATCCTGGGCCAGCCGTCCGGTCGCGAGGCGCGACGCGTCGCGTACGTCCCGCAGGCGGAGCTCGTGGACTGGGCGTTCCCGGTAACGGTGGAGGACGTCGTGATGATGGGCCGCTTCCCGCGGCTCGGCCCGATCCGCCGGCCCGGCGCCGACGATCGGCGCGCGGTCCGCGACGCGCTCGCCCAGGTGGGCATGGCGACCCACCTGCGGACGCAGATCGGGCGGCTCTCGGGCGGCCAGCGCCGGCGCGTGTTCCTCGCCCGCGCCCTCGCCGCGGAACCGGACCTGTTCCTCCTCGACGAGCCGGTCACGGGCATCGACCCCGGGACCCAGGAGCTCCTGATGAACATCCTCGAGGCCCAGGCGGCGCGCGGCAAGACGGTCGTCGCCACGACGCACGACCTCGCGGCCGCGGCCGATCGCTTCCACCAGGTCCTCGCGGTCAACCGGACCGTCGTGGCCTACGGCCCCTCCGAGATCGTCCTCGACGCGGACGTCCTCGCGCGCGCCTATGGCGGACACCTGCTCCTGCTCGGCGGGGGCCGGGTCCTCCTCGATGACGCCCACCACCACGACGACGCCGCGCCCGGCGAGCGGCACTTCCACGAGCGGGGCCGCTGATGGACCTCCTGCTCGAGCCGCTCGGGACGATGATCTTCATCCGTGCCCTGGTCGCGTCGGCGCTCGTCGGCGTCGTGTGCGCCGTCGTGGGCACGTACGTGGTCCTGCGCGGGATCGCGTTCATCGGGGACGCGATCGCCCACGCCGGCTTCCCGGGCGTCGTGGCCGCGTACATGCTGGGCATCCCGTTCTACATCGGCGCGGCGATCGCGGCCGTGTCCACGGCGCTCGCCATCGGCTGGGTCACGAAGCGGGCCGGGATCCGCCAGGACACCGCCATCGGCGTCCTGTTCGCCGGCACGTTCGCGCTCGGCGTGTTCATGTTCAGCGCGATCAAGGGCTACGTCGCCGACCTGTTCGGCTTCCTGCTCGGCAACGTGCTCGCGATCGGGGCCGCGGACCTCGTGGCGCTGCTCGTGCTGGGGACGGGCGTCATCCTCGTCGTGGCGCTCCTGTGGAAGGAGCTCCTGTACGCGACCTTCGACCCGCTGGGGGCGGCCGCTTCGGGGATCAAGGTCGACCGCCTCGAGTACCTGTTCCTCGCGCTCGTCGCGCTCACGATCGTCGTCAGCCTCCAGGCCGTCGGGATCATCCTCGTCGTCGCGATGCTGATCACGCCCGCGGCGACCGCGCAGCTGCTCACCGTGCGCTTCACCCGGCTGATGGTCACGGCGGCCCTGGTCGGGATCCTGAGCTCTGTCGTCGGCCTATACCTCTCGTACTGGCTGGACGTCGCGAGCGGGGCGACGATCGTGCTCGTCCAGACTGCCGCGTTCCTGTTCGTGCTCGCGTTCGGCCCGCGGGGTCTCGTGGCGCGGCGCCGTGGCTGGATCCCCGCCGAGCCAGACGACGACGACGTCCCGGCCGCGGTGCCGGCATGACGGCGGCACCCCAGGCGGGCAACGAGCTCGTCGACGCGCTCGAGGGCAGCGGCTACCGGCTCACCGAGCCACGCCGCGCGGTCGCCGAGATGATCGCCGGGCGCCAGGGCCACTTCACCGCGGCGGACCTCATCGACGAGGCGCGCGGCAGGCACCCGGGGCTCGGGCGGGCGACCGTGTTCCGCGCGCTGGAGCTGTTCGCGTCGCTCAACCTCGTGGAGCGCGTGGACCTGCCCGCCGGGGAGCACGCGTACGTCGCCTGCGAGCGGACGCATCACCACCACGCGATCTGCACCGGCTGCGGGCGCGCCTTCGACGTCGACGACCAGGGCCTGGTCGACGTGCTGGCCGCGATCGGCCGCCGGTCCGGCTTCCGGGTGACGACCCACCGCCTCGAGATCTTCGGGCTGTGCGCGTCGTGCCAGGCCGCCGGGGTGCAGCCGATGCCCGGCTCCCGGCCGGCATGAGGGCGCGCGGCCGCGCGGTGCGCCTCGTCGTCGCCGCGGCGCTCCTGGCGACCCTCGCCGCCGCCTGCGGATCCAGCGGCCCGGCCGACGGCGCCGACGCGCCGGTCAAGGTCATCACGACCACGACGATCTTCGCGGACATGGTCCGCCAGGTCGGCGGCGACCGGGTCAGCGTCGAGAGCCTCGTGCCCAAGGGCGGCGAGGTCCACACGTTCGACCCGACGCCCGGCGACATCCGCCGCATCACCGAGGCGAAGCTCGCCTTCCGCAACGGCCTCGGGCTCGACGACTGGCTCGCGGCGCTCATCGAGGACGCGGGGACCTCCGCGCCGCTCGTGGAGCTCGGCACGGACCTGCCGGGCGTGACGCCACTGGCCGGCGCGGAAGGCTCCGGCGAGGCGGTCAACCCGCACCTGTGGATGGACGTCGCCTACGGCTCGCTGTACGCGCAACGGATCGCCACCGAGCTCGCCAGGGTGGACCCCGCCGGCGCGGCCACGTACCGCGACAACCTCGCGGCGTACGAGGCGCGCCTCTCGGCGCTCGACGGGTATGCCCGGACGCAGCTGGACGCCATCCCGGCGGCCAACCGGACCGTGGTCTCGTTCCACGATGCGTTCCCGTACTTCGCCCGGGCCTACGGGCTGACGATCGACGGCACGATCGTCGACGCGCCGGGTCAGGACCCGAGTGCGGGCGGCGTCGCCGCCCTCGTCGCCACCATCCGGGCGAAGGGCGTCAAGGCCATCTTCGCGGAGGCGCAGTTCAACCCCGACCTCGCCCAGACGATCGCGACCGAGACCGGCGCCACGGTCGTCGCGAACCTGTACACGGACAGCGTCGGCGATCCGCCCCAGGACACCTACGAGTCGATGATGCGCTGGAACGTCGACCAGGTCGTCGCGGCGCTCAAGGGGTAGCGGCCGAGCCTCGTCGGGCCGCGTCAGGACCCTCGTACCAGGCCGCCGCCTGGACCATCGGCGACGGGCGCGCTGAAACCTTCGGGCGATTCGGTGCCTCGGAACAGCACCGCACCATTCGGGGAGTCGCCATGAGCCAGCTCGCGCCGCCTGTCCACGTCGCGTCACCCGCGCCGCATCGAGCGGAGGCCCGTCCATGCGGGTGAGCGCCCCCGTCCTGATCGCCATCGGGGCGATCGCCGTGCTCGTCGCGATCGGCGTCACCGACCAGGTCCTCCCGGCCACGGATGCCCGGACCGCGGAGCTTCGTCCGTGGATCGCGGCGCGCGCCGTGGGCGTGATGGCGTACCTCCTGCTGGCGCTCGAGGTGGCCACCGGGCTCGTCCTGAGCCACCCGCGCAACACCGCCGAGTGGCGCAAGACCAAGCAGGTCTTCCCATGGCACGAGATGCTCACCGTGTTCACGTTCGGCTTCCTGGCCATCCACGGCGTCCTGCTGGCCGTGGACCGGTTCGCCAACGTCGGGTGGCTTGGCGCGCTGATCCCGGGGATGTCCGCGTACCGGACGCCCGCCATCGCGCTCGGCACGATCGCCGCCTACACGATGCTGTTCACGGCGATCACCGCCAAGTGGACGCGACTCCTGCCCTCGGGCTGGTGGCTCAAGGTCCACCGGGTCGCCGCCCTCACGTTCCTGATGACCTGGCTGCACGCCGTGCTGTCCGGCACCGACGGCGGTGCGCTGCTGCCGCTCTACCTCGTCACGGGCCTGCCGATCCTCGCGGGCGTCGTCCATCGGTCGTGGACCGCCCGGTCCCGGCCCCAGCGACCGGCCGTGCCCGCGGGCAGGCCGGCACCGACCCTCGGCCGCCAGGCACCGGCGGCCGTCACTGCGGAGGAATCCTGATGTCCGGGGAGCTTCGAGGCCGCGTCGTGCGGCGGACGATCGTGGTCGCGATGACCGGCGCCGTGCTCGTGGCCGGCGTGTTCACCGTGGGCCTCGCGGCCCAGTGGCGGGCGGACAGCGCGCCGCTCGACGTGGCGCCCGTGGGGATGAGCCAGCTCGATGCCGACCTCGCCGCCGAGGTCACGCGGTCATCGGACCTCACGTCCCAGATCGCCGACGTGGCGGGCCAGGTCGCCACGCTCCGCGGCGCGCTGCTGACGGCCGGGGACACCGTGACCAGCGACACCGGGAGCGCACAGGCGCTGCAGGCGAAGCTCGACACGGCCACCGCGAAGCTCGCGAAGCTGCAGGGCCAGCTCAAGGCGGCCCAGCAGCGCCTCGCGGCGCTCAACGACGCGGCGGCCAGGCAGGCGGCGCTCAACCGCGCGGCCGGGCAGGGGTCATCGACCTCGACCTCGTCCGGGTCGAGCGGCGGCGGCGGCGAGCACGAGTCCGACGATGACTGACCGGATCCTCCCCGCGATCTCCATCCCGGTCCCCACGGGCCGCGGGATGTCCGACCCGGTCGCGAGGCCCGTCGTCGCGCCGCGACGCGGGCCCGTGGCCAGGCCCGCCACGGCCCACCGCAAGGAGGCGTTCCTCACGACGCCTGCCCGCGCCGGCATGCTCCTCGGCGCGTCCGCGGCCGTGTACGCGGTCACGCTCGCGGGAGTCGCATCGCTCCAGGCGTCGAGCGACGCGGATCTCGCGGCGCGCCGCCAGCCGTGGGTCGACCAGGTCGCGGCGATGCGCGCCTCCAACGACGCGCTCGAGCAGGCGCTGCTCCGGGCCGACGCCGATGCCCGCTGGCTGGCGACCGAGTACGACAGCACGACCGGCGACATCGCCGCGTACCAGGCCCGGCTCGACGGCCTCGCCGCCCTCGTGGCGGAGGTCGAGGGATCCGCGGCAGCCCTCCCCACGCGGATCGCGCTGCCGAAGGTCACGATGCGGGGCGCCGTGACGACGCGGTCCTCGTCGGGGGGCGGGTCGGCTCCGTCGTCGACGTCCACGTCCGGTGGATCGGGCGGTTGATCGCGCCGTGAGCGTGGCGCCGCCGGCCGACCGGCTCGTGGCGTTCGAGGGCCGCGCGCTCGGGTCTGCGCTCCGGCTGCACGTGCGGCTGGGGGCCCCGGGTGACGAGGTCGCGCCGGGCACCGCGTGGGACGCCGTCCGAGCGGAGTTCGACGCGGTGGACCGGGCGCTGTCCCGGTTCCGCGACGACAGCGAGCTGACAGCGCTCAACCGCGCGGCGGGTTCCGGGCGCACGCTGGCGGTCTCGTGGCGCCTGCGTGAGGCGGTCGCGATCATGGCGCGGGCCGCGCGGATGACCGAGGGCCGGTTCGATCCGACGGTCCTCACGGACCTCGAACGGCTCGGGGAGCACGGCGCCGAGGTCGGGCACCCGGGCGGCGGAGACGGTCCCGTGACGCCGTCCCCGACCGGGTCCCTCGAGCGGCCGCGCATGGTCGCCGCGCCACCGCTGCCACTCGATACGGGCGGGATCGGCAAGGGCCTCGCGCTGCGCTGGGCGGCGGATCGTGCGCTCGCCACCCTGCCCGCGGACGCGGGGCTCCTGCTCGAGGCCGGCGGCGACATCGTGGCCGCGGGCCGCCCACCGGAGGACGCGTGGCGGGTCGCCATCGAGGATCCCGTCATGGCGGGGACACCGGACGCCGGGCCGGTCGCCGTCGTGCTCGTGGAGGGCGGTGCCGTCGCCACCTCGTCGGTCCGGGTCCGCCACTGGTTGACGCCGGACGGCCGTGCGGTCCACCACCTCCTCGACCCGCGCACCCGCGAGCCGGCCAGGACCGGGCTGCTCGCCGTCACCGTCGCCGGACCCGATCCCGCGTGGGCGGAGGTCTGGACGAAGGCGCTGTTCCTCGCGGGCCGGGGAACGATCGGGGCGGAGGCGCGACGGCGGGACCTGGCCGCCTGGTGGGTCACCGACGAGGGTCGGCTCGGGATGTCACCGGCCGCGCGAGGACGGTCGCTGTGGGTCGCGGAGGCGCGGCTGGGCTGAGCGGCGGCGCCCGGACGGCGGCACCCGGCCGCGGCGGCCCGGATGCGGCGATCAGCCGGCGGGCGGCGTCTCCGGCTCCGCGGGCGGGGCCTCGACGACCGCGGCGGGCGCTCCGATGTCCCCCACCGGCTCGCCCAGCGCCTCGGACAGCTCGTCGGCCGTCGCCATCCCCTC
>JAICUV010000255.1 GCA_025935655.1 Chloroflexota bacterium
GACGCGGATCAGCCGCTGTGCCCACGGCGCGGACGCGCTGTACTCGCGCTGGGCGCGCGACGCGCGGGCGGGCTGGCGGCAGCTCGAGGCGGAGACCGGCGAGGTCCTGTTCCGCCAGGCGGGGGCGCTGTGGTTCACGGGCGAGGACCGGGGCTTCGCGGACGTCACGCTGCCGACGCTGCGCACGCTGGACATCGCGGTCGAGGACCTGTCAGCGGACGAGGTCCATGCCCGCTGGCCGCAGATCGCGACGGACGACATCACGGGCGCCGTCTACGAGCCGGAGGCAGGGCTGCTGATGGCCGCGCGCGGGTGCGCGACGGCCGTGCGGCGGTTCGGGGAGCTTGGCGGCGGGTTCGCGATCGCGGACGCTCGGCCGCGGCGGGCCGAGGGCGACCGGCTGCTGGACGTCGTGGACGGGGCGGGCGTCCGCCTGGCCGCGGACGCGTTCGTGTTCGCGGCCGGGCCGTGGCTCCCCCGGCTGTTCCCGGACGTGGTGGGCCCGCTGATCACGGTCACCAAGCAGGACGTCGTCTACCTCGGCCCGGCCGCCGGCGACGAACGGTGGACGGATGCCGCGATCCCGTGCTGGGTCGACATGGCCCATCCGTTCTACGGGCTGCCCTCGGCCGAAGGAGGCGGGTTCAAGGTGGCGCCCGACCGCTTCGGGCCCGCGTGGGACCCCACCGACGGCGACCGCCTGGTGGACCTGGACGCCGTCCGCGTGGCGCGGGCCTACGCCGCGCGCCGGTTCCCCGACATCGCGCGCCAGCCGGTGATCGAGGCCCGCGTCTGCCAGTACGAGATGACCCCGGACAGCCACTTCCTCATCGACCGCCACCCGGCGTACGCCAACGTGTGGCTCGTGGGTGGCGGCTCGGGGCACGGGTACAAGCACGGCCCCGAGATCGGGCGGCACGTCGTGTCCAGGCTGGACGGCGGCGCGGCGCCCGAGGACGGCCGGTTCGCGCTCGATCGCGTGCGCAGCGACGCGGGGTCGATCCGCATCGGCGGCGACGGGCTCGTGGCCGCCTGGGAGGCCGGCTGATCGCCGAGATGCCGCCCGACCGCCGCCGCGACTCGGAGCCCGGAGCCCCCGACGCGCCCCACGACATGCGCGACTGGATGCGCTGGGAGCCCACCCGCGGCCAGCGCCGGTTCTCGTCGCTCGTCCTGACGCCCGCGCGCGTGACGGTGGGCGTCGGTGCGCTGATGACCGGTGTCGCCGGGCTCATGCCGTGGGCGGAGGGGACCGTCCCCGGCCGCACCGGCTTCGAGCCGGCGTTCTTCTCGGGTCTCGGCGGTGCCGGTGACGGGATCATGCTCATCCTGCTGGCCGGCGGCACGGCGTTCATCGTCCTCCACCAGACGCCGGCGTCGTCGCGGATCCGGCTCATCCATGTCATCCCCTACCTGCTCGTCGTGCTCGCGGGGCTGACCGTGCTCAACGGCTACCGGTCCGCGCTACTGGAGATCGCGGCCTGGGAGCGGCGTGGAGGGACCGGCGCGATCGCACCCGGGCTGTACCTGGCCGCCGCCGGCGTCGTGGTCATGGGCGTGGGGCTCGCGGCCCTGCTGCCGGGGGTCGTCAGGTGGACCCGTGCATCGGACGATCCGGCGGATCTCATGACGGTCTCCCGACGCGGGATCGCGGAGGTGCTGGTCGGGCTGATCGGCGTGCTCGTCGGTGGCGCCATCGGCATCTCGGTCGCGGTGTCGCTGACGCCGCTCCCGGTCATGGGCCTCGTCTCGCTGGGCGCGATCTTCGGCGCCCTGGTGGGCGCCTACGCCGGCTCGTGGCTCGTGGGCGTCGTCGCGGACGAGCTCGCCCACAGGCGCGGCGACAGGCACGCGTAGGCCGCCTCGTTCGCGCCTCGCGCCGTCGCCCGACCCCCGCCCGGCTCTGCGCGCCGCGGACCCTATCCGGCCGCCGGCTCCTCGCCCGCGCCACCACCCTCGCGCCCGAAGGCCCCGGCCTCGCGGAGCGCCCGGATCGCCGTCTCGTCGTAGCCCACGGAGCCGAGGACGGCCGCCTGGTCCCCGCCGAGCGCAGGCCCGGGCTCGTACGCCGGCGCGTATCCCCCGACGCGGAGCGGGAGGCCCACCGAGCGGACCGTGCCGAGGACCGGGTGCTCGTACTCTGCGAGCATGTCGCGGCCGCGGAGCTCGTCGAGGTCGAGGGCCGCCTCGAGCGATCGCACGGGGGCCGCGGGCACGACGCCGGAGAGGCGGGCCAGCCAGTCCGCGGTCGTCCGCGTCGCGAACCGCGCCTCGAGGATCGCCAGCGTGTCCGCGCGGTGCTCGCGGCGCGCCGAGAACGACGAGAACCGCTCGTCGCCGGCGAGCTCGGGCAGGTCCATCGCCCGGACCAGCGCCGTCCAGAACTTCTCCTTGGGGCACGCGACGGCGAGATACCCGTCCGCGGTGGCGAAGAACTGGAACGGCACGATTGACGGGTGGGCGCTGAGCGGCAGCCGGCCCGTCACGAAGCCCGCCGACAGGTACCACGTCGCCGGGTAGCTGAGCATCGCGAGCGCCGAGTCGTAGAGGTTCGTGTCAACGTCCCGACCCAGCCCGGTCGTCCGCGCGTCGATGACCCCCGCCAGCAGCCCCACCATCGCGGTGAGGCCCGCGATGTAGTCCGCCAGCGACAACCCGCTCTTCGCGGGCGGCCCGCCCGGGTCGCCGGTGAGCGACGCCCAGCCGGCCTGGGCCTGAATGAGCGCGTCGTAGCCCGGCAGCTTCGCCTGGTCCGCCCGGTCGCCGTACCCGGTCAGGGCGACGCACACGATCCGCGGGTTGACCGGCGCGAGGTCCGCGTAGCGCAGCCGCAGCCGCGCCGGCTGGTCGCCGCGGAGGTTGCTGTACACGGCGTCCGCGGAGGCCACCAGGCGCTCGAACACCTCGCGCCCTCCCGGGTGCTTGAGGTCGAGCGCGACGCTCCGCTTGGACCGGTTGAACGCCTCGAAGAACAGCGAGTCCGTGCCGGAGACGCCGGGCGGGATGTAGCGGCTCACGTCGCCGCCCACGCCCGGGTCCTCGACCTTGATGATCTCCGCGCCGAGGTCCGCGAGGTACAGCGAGCCGAACGGGCCCGCGCCGTACTGCTCGACGGCGACGACGCGGACGCCCGCGAGCGGCCCGGGCCGCGGGGACCCCTCGCTCACCGGCTGGAGACGCGGGTGTCCACGGTATGGGCCCGGACGTAGTCCCAGTCGAGCTCGATCCCGAAGCCGGGCCCGCTCGAGAGGGCGTACCGCCCGTCCCGGATCCGGGTGGACATGTCCGTGAGCTTCCAGAAGAACGGGTCACGCTCCTCGTCGAAGCACTCCACGAACGTGTGGTCGGGCACGCTCGCGAGGAGGTGGCTCGCGACCTGCGGCTCCTCGTGGTGGCCCAGCTGCACGCCGTAGGCCGCGCACAGCCCGGCCGCCTTGCGCCAGATCGTGGGCCCGCCGGCCCACGACGCGTCGAAGTTCGAGACGTCGATCGCCCCCTCCTCGACGAGATCGCGCAGCCCGCGCAGGGTCACCTCGCTCTGGCCTGCCGTGACCGGGATCCCCGTCTCGTACCGGACGTCGCGCATCCAGCGCCGGTCGTTCGTCCAGCGACAGGGCTCCTCGAACCACCGGATGTCGAGGTCCGCGACGCGCCGCCCGAACTCCACCGCGTCGCGCAGCGAGTAGCCCTGGTTGGCGTCCACCATGATCGCGAAGCCGGGACCGGCCGCCTCGCGGGCGACGGCGACGCGCGCCGCGTCCTCGGCCGGCGTCCGGCCGCCCACCTTGAACTTCACCCCGGCGAAGCCCGCCTCGACGTAGCCCCGGATGAGGTCCGCAGTCTGGGCGTGGTCGAGGTGGTAGTAGCCGCCGATCACGCTGATCGGGAGGTCGTCCGTGACCGCGCCCCAGATCCGGTACAGCGGGTGGCCGAGCGCGCGGCCGAGCACGTCCCAGATCGCCGTGTCCAGCGCGGCGATCGCCTGGAGGGCGAGGCCCCGGTCGCGGAGGATGTTGTTGGTCGACGGTTCCATCGCCCGCCACAGGCCCTCCGGGTCCCGGGCGCTGCGGCCCAGGATCGCGGGCGCCAGCTCGTCGTGGATGATGCCCACGATGAGCGCCTGCTCGTCGTCGGTGTCGCCGCTGTACGTCTCGGACACGATCCCGTCCGAGGTCGTGAGGCGCACGACGATCGTGCACCGGTTGTCCATCGAGTAGGCGCTCCCGGAGAAGCGCCGACCGAGCGGCGCGCGGAGCGCGATCGTCTCCACGCGTTCGATGAGCAGCGAGCGGTCGTCGAGCGCTCCGCCTGCGGCCGCCCCGACCCCGGCCGCCGTGGTCATCGGACCAGCGCGGTCCGTGCCGCCGCGGCGATCCGGTCTGCAGAGGGGATGATCTCGTCCTCGAGCGGCGGGCTGTACGGGATGGGCAGGTCGTACGGCAGCGAGACCGCGACCGGCGGCGCCTTGAACGGCTGGCCCGCCATGACGAGCTCGCTGATGATCGTGGCACCCCAGCCGCCGGCGTGGACCTGCTCCTCCGCGATGACGAGCCGGCCGGTCTTGGAGACCGACGCGGCGACCGTCGGGATGTCGAGAGGGCGGATCCAGCGCAGGTCGATGACCTCGGCGCTGATGCCATCCGCCGCGAGCTGATCGGCCGCCGCGAGCGACCGTTCCGCGAGGAGCAGCGTGGACACGATCGTGATGTCCGAGCCGTCGCGAGTGACCTCGGCCTTGCCGATCTCCGCGATCGCGCCGCGGCGGACCGGGCCCTTTCGGGCGTACATCGCCTTGTGCTCGTGGAACAGCACCGGGTTGTCGTCGCGGATCGCGGC
>JAICUV010000165.1 GCA_025935655.1 Chloroflexota bacterium
GCCGGACCGCTGCTCCGGCGGTTCGGGCTGCGGATGGGCATCGCGGCGAATCCGGCCGTGCTCACGTTGTTCGCGGTCGCGATGCTGGCCGTGCTCGGCGTCGCGGGCGGCGCGTCGTTCGCGCTCCTCGCGACCGTCTCGGCGGGGCGGATCGCCGACATCGCCCTGACCGACGGGACCACCCGCACCTCGATCAATGCGCTGTACCAGGTGCTGCCGCAGCGGACACGGCTGTCGGTCCAGACGGCCGTGGAGGGGATGGGCGTGCCCGTGGCGATCGGGCTGTCCGGCGTCCTCATCCTCGTGCTCAACGCCCTCCCCGCCGCGCTCCTGGCGACGATCGTCGTCACCACGATCGTGTGCCTCGTCTGGACGTGGTCTGGCGTCCTCCTGTACCGCGAGTACGGGCCGGCGCTCGTCCGCGCCCTCGAGCGTCGGCGGCTGCTGGTGCCCCCGTCGGAGATCGCGCTGGCGCCGGCCGACGAGGCGATCGCGCGCGGCCTGCTCGCGGGCCGCGACCCGCGATCGACCCGCCTGGGGCTGGAGCTCCTGGCGATGGCGCCGCCCGCGACGGCCGACCTCGGGGTGCTGGCCGGGGACCCCCGGCCGGCCGTCCGGATGGCGGCCCTGGGCGGCCTCGCCGCGACGGGCGACCCGGATGCGCGACGACGGCTCGCGGGCGACGTCATCGCCGGGGCTGGCTCGCCGGACGCCGCGGTCCGGCTGCGCGCGGCGGGGTACGTCGGGGTGCTGGATCCGCGAGACCGGGCGGCCGCGGCGAGCCTCCTGGCCGACCCGGACCGGGCGGTGCGATCCGCGGCGCTGGATTCCGTGCAGGGCGGCGACGTGTTCGCGGTCGGCCCGGCGATCGCGGCGCTCGACGTCCCGGCGACGCAGGGCGCCGCCGCCGGCGCCCTGGAGCGCCTGGGTGACGCCGTGCTCCCGGCGCTCGCGACGGCCCTCGACGAGGCGGGAAACCCGGCGCCTGCGGCCGTGTCGCGGCTCGTGCGCTCGGCGGCCTCCGGGTCCCCGGCCCGCGACGAGCTCCTGCTCCGCCACGTCGGTCATCGCGACGGGGACCTGGGCCTTGTGATCCTGGAGCGGCTCGTCGCGGACGCGCCGGCCCCGGATGTCGCGGCGGACGCGCTCGAGCGCGTGCTCGCCGACGACATCGGTCACGGGGCGGCGATCCTGGGCGCGATGGCGGCACTCGACGCGGACCGCGACCCTCGCCCATCCGACGAGCCCGTCCGCCGCGCCCTCGCGGACGCGCTCGAGCTCGTCCGGGCGCGCGTCCGGGCCGGCCTCCTGGCCCGTCACGGGTCGGCGCGGCTCGACGCGGCGATGGTCGCGCTGGAAGGTGGCGGGACGGACGCGCCGATCGCCCTCGAGGCCCTCGAGGTCGTGGTCGGGGCCGCGGCGACGCGCGACGTGGCGCCGTTGCTGGAGCCGTCGCTGTCCGTCGGGGACCGGCTGGGGCGGCTGTCGACGGACCCGGGTGCGCCCGACGACGCGGCCGGCCGGCTGCGCGACCTCGTCGAGGACCCGTCCGACCGGTGGCGGTCGGGGTGGCTCCGCGCCTGTGCGATCCACGCGGCGGCCGGCCGGGGCATGCTCGGAGCGCTGGACCTGTCGGGCGCGCGGGCGCTGGGCGACCCGATCGTCGACGAGGAGCTGCGGGCCGCCGGCGCCTGAGCGCGACGACCTGGCGGGTCAGCCCGTGGGCGACTTCCCCTTCGGCCAGTAGAGCTCCTTCTTCACGTGGAACTCCGGGAAGTCCCGGTCCATGAGCACGCGCTCCACGTTGAGGATCATCTCCGGGTTGCCACAGATGTAGACGACGGTCCTGTCCGGCCGCAGGCCCAGGTCCCTGCACACGTCCGCCACGACCTGCTCGGCGCGCCCGACCCGGCCCGTCCAGCCCACGTTCCGCGGGTCGTTGGGCCGCGAGATCGTCGGGATGTAGGTCAGGCGGTAGGCAGGGTCCGCCTGCCAGGCCTCGAGCTCTGCGCGGTAGCCCAGCTCGGGAGCGAACGAGCAGCCGTTGAGCAGGATCGTGCGGCGTGGCTTCCTGTGGGCCATCGTCTCGCGGACCATCGAGATGAACGGCGCGATCCCCGTGCCCGTGGACACGTACAGGTGGGTCCGGTCGTCGTCGGGCTCGAGCATGAACTTGCCCTTGGGGCCGATCATCCGCATCCGGTGGCCCACCTCGAGGCGCCACAGCGCGGTCGTGAAGCGGAGGATGGGGACGTGGCGGACGAAGAACTCGTAGCCCTCGGTGCCCGCGACGGAGGGCGCCGACGCGACCGAGTACGGCCGCTGGAGCAGCTTGCCGTCGGTGACGACGCCGGTGGTCATGTACTGGCCGCTCTCGAACGGCGTCGGCGCTCCGTCGAACTTGACCCAGAAGTAGGCCAGGTCGTCGGTCAGGTCCACGCGCCTCACCAGGGTGGCGTTGTACGCCTCCGCATCGGGCTCGATGACGCGCGTGTCCGAGTCGTGGTGGGTCACCGGTAGCCGCTCCTGCGTGCCGTGCGGGGTCGCGGGACATCGGCCGCGGCCGTGACGGATGTCCCCAGTGTAGCCGCCGTGCCGCCTCCGCCGGACGTCCCGGGGCCGGGCCCCGGGGAGCGGATCGAAGGCGACGCCGTGACCGCTCGGGCGGATCCCCGAGGTCACGAACCTCGCGGGCCGGTGGTGGACCCGTGGCGGGCCGTTGCCCGGGCGCGAGGGTCCGGATGGCCCTGCGCCTGCCGCCCGCGTGCCCCGGGGCCCGCCCGCCCGGCGCGCGATCGGGCGGGGGAGCACCCCGGAGGGCTCCGCCGCAACCCGCCCGCAACCGGGGGGTCGCCGATCATCGTCGTACAATCCGTGGCGACCCACGCGATGCCCTGCGGGCTGCGATTCCATGTGCGCCCGCTGCCATGCCAAGGAGCCCTGCCACGATGGCCCACGCCACAGAGACCGCCGACCGTCCGCACGTTGCCGCGAAGCGCTACATCTACGCCTGGGGCGCCGGAACCGCCGAGGGCAACGGCCAGATGAAGGACCTCCTCGGCGGCAAGGGTGCAGGCCTCGCGGAGATGACGCTCGCCGGGCTGCCCACGCCCCCCGGATTCACGATCACCACCGAGGCCTGCAACGACTACTTCGCGAACGGCAAGCAGCTGCCCGCCGGCCTGTGGGACGACGTCCTGGCGGCGGTCAAGGAGGTCGAGGCGCGGTCCGGCAAGGGCTTCGGCGACGCGTCCAACCCGCTGCTCGTCTCGGTCCGCTCGGGCGCGAAGTTCTCGATGCCCGGGATGATGGACACGGTCCTCAACCTGGGGCTCAACGAGCAGACGCTGGAGGGCCTGATCGCCCTGTCGGGCAACGAGCGCTTCGGTTGGGACGCCTACCGCCGGTTCATCGGCATGTTCGGCCGCATCGTCATGGACGTGAAGGCCGAGCGCTTCGACGAGCCGCTCGAGGCCCGCAAGCACGCGCACGGTCCCGATGCCAAGGACACCGACCTCGACGTCGCGGACCTCAAGGCCCTCGTCGCCGAGTACAAGGAGGTCGTGAAGGCCGACACCGGCCGCGATTTCCCGACCGACCCCTACGAGCAACTGGACCTGGCCGTGAAGGCCGTGTTCGCCTCGTGGTTCGGCAAGCGCGCCAACGACTACCGCAACAGCCAGAAGATCGCCCACGACCTGGGCACGGCGGTCAACGTCGTGACGATGGTCTTCGGCAACATGGGCGACGACTCCGGCACGGGCGTCGCGTTCACGCGCAACACGTTCGACGGCACCAAGGAGCTCTACGGCGAGTACCTCGTCAACGCCCAGGGCGAGGACGTGGTGGCCGGCATCCGCACCCCGGAGCCGATCGCGCGCATGAAGGACACCATGCCCGCGGCGTACGAGGAGTTCGTGCGCATCGGCAACCAGCTCGAGGCGCACTACCGCGACGTCCAGGACCTCGAGTTCACGATCGAGCGCGGCAAGCTGTACATGCTCCAGACCCGGATCGCGAAGCGGACCGCCGCGGCGGCCGTGAAGATCGCCGTCCAGATGGTCAACGAGGGCGTGATCAGCGAGCGCGAGGCCGTCGAGCGCATCGAGCCCGCGCAGGTGGACCAGCTGCTGCGCGCGCAGTTCGACCCCAACGCCCGCAAGGGCGCGGAGAAGGTCGCCAAGGGCCTCAACGCCTCCCCGGGCGCCGCCGTCGGCCGAGCCGTGTTCAACGCCGACCTCGCGGTCGAGTGGGTGGAGCGGGGCGAGAAGGTCGTCCTCGTGCGCATCGAGACGAGCCCCGACGACTTCCACGGCATGGCCGTCGCCGAGGGCATCCTCACGGCCCGCGGTGGTGCGACCTCGCACGCCGCGGTCGTCGCCCGCCAGATCGGCAAGCCCTGCGTCGCCGGGTGCGCCGAGCTCCTCGTCGACTACGGGACGAAGACCGCGAAGTCCACGATCACCGGCACCTCGTTCGCCGAGGGGGACTGGATCAGCGTCGACGGCTCCACCGGCGAGGTGTTCGTCGGCGCGCTGCCGACCGTCGAGGCGCGGTTCGAGGACCAGCCCGAGCTGCAGCAGGTCCTCCACTGGGCGGACGGGATCCGCCGGATGCAGGTCTGGGCCAACGCCGACAAGCCCGAGGAGGCCGCACAGGCCCTCAGCTACGGCGCCCAGGGCATCGGCCTGTGCCGCACCGAGCACATGTTCCGCGAGGGCGAGCGGCTCGAGATCGTGCGCGGCGCGATCCTCGTGGCGAACATCGCCACCCGCGCCAAGGCCCGGGTCGCGGCCGGCGAGACGCTCACGGCCGAGGAGACCGAGGCGCTCCAGACGTTCGACACCGCGATGGGCAAGCTCGAGGTCCTCCAGCAGGGTGACTTCGAGGGCATCCTCGCCGCGATGACCGGCCTGCCGGTCGTCATCCGGCTGATCGACCCGCCGCTCCACGAGTTCCTCCCCAACCTCGAGGAGCAGCTCGTCAAGGTGACCAAGGCGGGCGACGCAGCCACCGACGAGGACAAGGAGCTCCTCGCGACGATCAAGTCGATGCACGAGCAGAACCCGATGCTCGGGCTCCGCGGCTGCCGCCTCGGCCTGATGATCCCGGACTTCGTGAAGATCCAGACCCGCGCCATCCTCAACGCCGCCGTGGCGGTGAAGAAGGCCGGCAAGGACCCGCGGCCGGAGATCATGATCCCGCTCGTGGGGCACGTGAACGAGCTGATCGAGACCCGCAAGCTGCTGGACGCGGAGGCCCACGCGGTCGTCGCCGCCGCCGGCGAGGAGATCGACTTCAAGTTCGGCACGATGATCGAGATCCCGCGCGCCGTCTGGGTCGCGGACAAGATCGCCGAGCATGCCGAGTTCTTCAGCTTCGGCACCAACGACCTCACCCAGATGACGTTCGGCTACAGCCGTGACGACGCCGAGGGCGGGTTCCTGCTCAAGTACGTGGAGGAGGGGATCCTCCCCGAGAACCCGTTCCAGACCCTGGACGACGTGATCGCCGACGAGATGCAGATGGCCGTGGATCGGGGTCGCTCGACGCGCCCCAACCTCAAGGTCGGGATCTGCGGCGAGCACGGTGGCGACCCGGCGTCGATCCACAAGTGCGAGAAGGTCGGGCTGAACTACGTCTCCTGCTCGCCGTTCCGCGTCCCGGTGGCACGGCTCGCCGCCGCCCAGGCGGTCCTGCAGACGGCGGTCGACAAGTAGCTGCTGCGGCACCGGCTCTCGCCGGGGCGGGCTCGGGCTGATTCCAGTCCTTGCGGACTGAGATCACCCTCTCCCTCCCCGGCTACGCCGGCGCCTGGGCGTCTCGCCACCCGGGGTCCGCAGGGCGCCCGCACAGGCTCTCCTAGAATGGGGGGATGGAAGGGCGTCCCAACCCGCATCGTGTCGTCGTGGTCGGCGGCGGCTTTGCGGGGCTGTATGCCGCGCGAGAGCTGGGCAAGGGCGGGGCGCTCGTCGACGTCACGCTCGTGGACCGGCGGAACCATCACCTGTTCCAGCCGCTCTTGTACCAGGTCGCGACCGGGGCCCTGTCGCCCGGAGAGATCGCGCAGCCGCTCCGGTCGATCTTCCGCAAGCAGCACAACACGCGCGTCCTCCTGGGCGAGGCCGTGCGGATCGACCCCGAGGCACGCGTCGTCGTCCTGTCTGACGGCGGCCCGATCCCGTACGACACGCTGATCGTCGCGACGGGTGCGCACCACACGTACTTCGGGCACGACGAGTGGGCGCCGTTCGCGCCGGGCCTCAAGACCATCGACGACGCGACGGAGATCCGGCGCCGGATCCTCATCGCGTTCGAGGCCGCGGAGCGCGAGGCCGACCCGGAGCTCCGCCAGGCGTGGATGACGTTCGTGCTGGTGGGTGGCGGGCCGACGGGCGTGGAGCTGGCGGGGGCGCTGGGCGAGATCGCCAACGACACGCTGCGCCAGGACTTCCGTTCGATCCGGCCCCAGGACGCGCACATCCTGCTCGTGGAGGCGCTCGACAGGATCCTGCCCACCTACCCCGAGCGCGCCGCGGCGTCCGCGCGCCGGCAGCTCGAGCGCCTCGGCGTGGACGTGCGCACGGGCACGCGGGTCGTCCACATCGACGACCACGTGGTGCGCATGGAGACCGCCGCCGGCCCCGAGGAGGTCAGGACCCGCACGGTGCTGTGGGCCGCGGGCGTGCTCGCCGCGACGTTCGGGCGGACGGTCGCCGCCGCGACCGGCGCGGAGACGGACCGCAACGGCCGGATCCGGGTGGGGGAGGACCTCACGATCCCGGGACACCCCGAGATCTTCGTCCTCGGCGACGCGGCGGTGCAGCCGTGGCTCCCGGGCCGGCCGGTCCCCGGGGTCGCGCAGGGCGGCATCCAGCCCGGCACGTGGGCCGGCAAGGCGATCCTCCACCGGCTGCGCGGCCAGCCCGTGCCGCCGTTCCGGTTCTCCAACCGGGGCGACGTCGCCGTGATCGGCCGGCTGTCCGGCGTCACGGACATCCCGTGGCTGGGCCCCCTGGGGCGCCAGAGCGGCTTCGTCGCGTGGATGCTCTGGCTGGGCATCCACATCGTCTACCTCATCGGCTTCGCGAACCGGATCGTCGTCTCCGTGCGCTGGGCGTGGTCATTCCTGACCCGAGGCCGCTCGACACGACTGATCACCGGGCACCCACTGCTCCCGCCGATCGAGGACCCCGAGCCGCCCGCGTAGGTGACGCGCCGGCGCCGGCTCTCGCCCGGGCGGAAGCCGGCGCCGATCAGCTGGCGGCGCGGACGATCTCCGCGAGCTTCGCGATCCCGGGCTCGATCCGCGGCTCCGTGATGGCGCCATAGCCGAACACGAGGCCCGGCAGCGGCGCACCGATCCAGCGCTGGCGCAGGCCCGGGACGGCGATGCCGGCGTCGCTCGCTGCGGCCACGACGGCCGACTCGTCGATGTCCGGGGGCAGCCACGCGAGCACGTGGAGGCCCGCGGATGCGCCGACCGGCCGGACGCCGGGGTGATGCCGCTCGAGCGCCGCGAGCAACGCGTCGCGCCTGGCGCGGTAGATGGGGCGCATCCGGCGCAGGAATCGGTCGAGCTCGCCGCGCTCGATGAAGTCGGCGAGCGCGAGCTGGTCCAGGGCCGCGGATCCCATGTCGGCGGCCTGCTTGGCCTCCGTGATCGGTCCCACGAGGGTCGCCGGGGCGGCGAGCCAGCCGAGGCGCAGGCCCGGGGCCAGCGTCTTGGACGCGGACCCGGTGTAGATGACGTGGTCCGGGCGCAGGC
>JAICUV010000385.1 GCA_025935655.1 Chloroflexota bacterium
ACCGGCCCGCGCCCGCGACCCGGGTGGCGCGCAAGAAGCCGGAATCGGTCCTCATCCTCGGCTCGGGGCCGGTGGTGATCGGCCAGGCCGCGGAGTTCGACTATGCCGGGACGCAGGCGTGCCGGGCCCTTCGCGCCGAAGGCGTGCGGACGATCCTCGTCAACTCCAACCCGGCGACGATCATGACCGACCCGTCGGTCGCGGACGCCGTCTATCTCGAGCCGCTCACGGTCTCGGCGATCGTGGCGGTCATCGCGCGCGAGAAGCCCGAGGGTTTGCTGGCTGGGCTCGGTGGCCAGACCGCACTCAACCTCGCGATGGCGTTGTCCGAGGCCGGCGTCCTCGAGCGGCACAACGTCCGGCTCCTGGGCACGCCGCTCGAGGCGATCCACATGGCCGAGGACCGTGAGGCGTTCCGGGACCTGCTCGACCGGCTCGGACAGCCGTACGCACCCTCGTTCATCGTGGAGGGGGCGGACGACGACGCGCGCCATGCCTCGGCGCAGGAGGCCCTGTCCACGATCGGGCTGCCCGCGATCATCCGGCCCGCGTTCACGCTCGGCGGCACGGGCGGTGGCATCGTCGGGACCGAGGAGGCGTACTGGGAGCGTGTCCGGGCCGGCCTCCGCGCGAGCCCGATCAAGCAGGTGATGATCGAGCAGTGCCTCGTGGGCTGGCAGGAGGTCGAGTACGAGGTCATGCGCGACCACGAGGACACGTGCATCGCCGTGTGCTCGATGGAGAACGTGGACCCGCTGGGGGTCCACACGGGCGACTCGATCGTCGTGGCGCCGGTCCAGACGCTCACCGACGCCGTCCACCAGCGGCTCCGCAGCGCGGCGCTCGCGATCATCCGCGCGCTGGGCGTGGAGGGCGGCTGCAACGTCCAGTTCGCGCTCTCCCCGGACAGCACCGAGTACGCCGTCATCGAGGTCAACCCGCGCGTCTCCCGCTCGTCGGCGCTCGCCTCCAAGGCGACGGGCTACCCGATCGCGCGCGTCGCGGCCCAGATCGCGGCCGGCCGCACGCTCGCGGAGATCCCGAACGTCGTGACCGGGACGACGGTCGCGGCGTTCGAGCCCGCCCTGGACTACGTCGTCGTCAAGCTGCCGCGCTTCCCGTTCGACAAGTTCCCGGCCGCGGACCGCCGCCTCGGCTCGCAGATGAAGGCGACGGGCGAGGTCATGGCGATCGACCGCACGTTCGGCGCGGCGCTCAACAAGGCGCTCCGCGGCCTGGAGCAGGCGGGCGCCGGGCCGCTCGGCGAGGACGCCAGCTGGGCGCCGACGTTCGAGTACCTCGCCGCGGTCTACGCGGGCGAGCACGACGACGAGGACCCGCTCGCGCCCGCCGGCGAGGACACGGTCGTCCGCTGGATCGACGAGCGCGGCGAGGCGTGCGAGAGCAGCCGCTTCGCCCAGCGTTCCGCGGCGCCGCTCGTCCTGCGCCAGTTCCTGGAGCCATCGGACTCGCGGCTGTGGCGTCTCCTGGGGCTGCTCCGGCGCGGGGTGCCGCAGGAGGTCGTGCGGGCGGCCACGGGGATCAGCCCGTGGTTCCTGTCCGAGATGGGCCGCAACATCGGCCTCGAGCACGACGTACGCGCCGCCGGCGCGTCGCTCGTGGACACCGACGACGTCCTCGGCGCGGAGCTCCTGTCCACGGCCAAGCGGGCCGCGTTCTCGGACCGCGACCTGGGTGGGCTCGCCGGCGTCCCCGAGGAGGCCGTCCGCACCGCCCGGGCCACGCTGGGCCTCGCGCCCGGGTACGCCATGGTGGACACCTGCGCCGCCGAGTTCGCAGCCGAGACGCCGTACTTCTACTCGACCTACGCGTCGGCCGGCTCGCCGCCCGAGGCCCCGCCCGCGCCACGTCCCGGCGCCCTCGTCATCGGCAGCGGCCCGGTGCGGATCGGCCAGGGGATCGAGTTCGACTACTGCGCCGTCCAGGCCGCGGAGGTCCTCCGCCGCGAGGGCTGGAGCGCGATCATGGTCAACTCCAACCCCGAGACGGTCTCCACCGACTTCGATGCGTCCACCCGCCTGTACTTCGAGCCGCTCGACGCGGAGAGCGTCCGCAGTGTCATCGAGGCGGAGACCAGGGACGGAGAGCCGGCGCTTCCCGCGGTCGTCGCGTATGGCGGCCAGACG
>JAICUV010000079.1 GCA_025935655.1 Chloroflexota bacterium
CCACGTCCGCGACCGCGCATGCGTGCCGCAGGTACCAGGCCGGGGGCTCGAGCGAGGTCAGCAGGCGGGCGGCCTCGCGGCGTCCGGGGATCGTCATGGGGACGATCGTAGCCGGTGGGCAGCGCCCAGTCGCCCGAACCGGCGCCGAGGGAGGGCGCCGTCGAGCCGGTGCGACGCACCGAGGATGCCAGCGGCGACCCCTCGGGGATCGGGATCGCGCAGGTGAACGCGATCGAGGCCGTCCGGGCGCCGGCCGGGCGAACGGGCGAGGTCGTGTGCGCTGCCCGAGCGCCCGTCGCCGACACGTGCAGCCCGTCGTCGGCAAGCTCCACGGCCACGGACCCGTCCTGGTCCGTGCGGTAGACCCGGGCGCCGCTCGCCCGCAGCCGGTCCAGCGTCGGCTTGGCCGGGTGCCCGTACGTGTTGCCCGCACCCGCCGACGCCAC
Source organism: Chloroflexota bacterium (assembly GCA_025935655.1). Classification (GTDB taxonomy): domain Bacteria; phylum Chloroflexota; class Limnocylindria; order Limnocylindrales; family CSP1-4; genus CAIXZV01. Next base: position 447 of record JAICUV010000079.1, read on the forward strand.
GGCGACCTTCGGCCGCACCGCATCGACGAACGCCTGCGTCGTCGCCGTCCGGCTGCCGTGGTGCGCGACCTTGAGCAGGTCGACGCGTGGCAGGCCCCGCGCGAGCAGCCCCGGGTCGATGCCCTCCTCCACGTCGCCCATCAGCAGGAACCGCCGGCCGTTCGCCTCGCCCAGGAGCACGATCGAGACGTTGTTGATCCCGGTTCCCGTGTCCCTGGGCTCGAGCGGGACGGTGCCGGGGTCGGGCCACAGGACGGACATCGAGACCTCGCCCAGTCGGAGCCGGGCGCCCGTCGCGAGCAGCCCATGCGGCGGCCCATCGCGCAGCTCGGCGTGCCAGGCCGCCCACCCCGGACCCGGACCGCGCATGCCCGGCTCGTACACCCGGCCGACGGTGTAGCGCTCGAGGATCCGTGCCAGCCCCGCGACGTGGTCCTCGTGCGGGTGCGTGAGCACCACGACGTCCAGGCGGCGGTCCCACGGCGGGATCCGCTCGTCGAGCGCGACGAGGATGCGGTCCGGGTCCGGGCCGCCGTCGACCAGCATCCGCGCCCCGCTGCGCGTCTCGAGCAGGATCGCGTCACCCTGCCCGACGTCCAGCACCGTGATCCTCGTCGTCCGCCCCGTGGCCTCGCCGAGGCCCGCGACGCAGATCGCCACGAGGATCGACATCGTGACGACCGCGGCCCGGTGACCCGGGGACAGGTGCGGGATCGCGTGACTTCCGGGTCTCGCAGGCCGCCGCGCCGCGGCTGACGCGCCGCGCGGTCGAGCGCGTCTCCGCCGGCGCATCGCCTGGAGCGCCCTGGGCGCGGCGAGGAGCGCCACCGCGGTCAGCGCGGCCAGGGGCTGGGCGACCCCGGTCGGCAGCGTCACGGCAGCGAACGGCACCGACGCCCCGATCCGCACGAGCGCGATCACGACGTGGAGGACGATCCAGCCCGGCAGCCCGGCGAGCGTCCCCAGGATCGGCGGCAGGCCCAGCGCCGTCACCGCACCGCCCCCGAGGGCCAGGACCCCGCCCGCCATCGCGACCGGCACGAGCGGCACGACCGCGAGGTTGACGACCGGCGACACGATCGACAGCCGCCCGAACGTCGCGAGCACGTCGGGCAGCGTCGCCGCCTGCGCCGCGAGCGAGATGCCGAGGCTCTCGGCGAGCCAGCGCGGCGCCCGCCCGCCGCCGAGCCGCGCGATCCACGCGCCGAGTGGGTTCGCCCACGCGAGGAGCCCGGCCGTCGCGAGCACCGACAGGCGGAACCCGGCGTCGCCGACCTGCGCCGGGTCGATGAGCAGGATGATCGTCACGGCCGCGCCGAGCGCCGCCGCCGCACGACCGGCACGCCCCGACTCGCGGGCGAGCAGCACGACGCCCGCCATGACCGCCGCGCGGACGACGGAGGGCGACCCGCCCGCGGCGACGACGTAGGCGGCCACGGTCCCGAGCACGGCGAACGTGACGAGTCGACGCGGACGGCCGCGCAGCGCGGCGCCGACGAGTGCCGCGACGATCGCGATGTTCCAGCCCGAGATCGCGACGACGTGGCTCACGCCGGCGGTTGCGAAGTCCGCGGCGAGATCGCGGTCCACCCGCTCGCGGAGGCCGATCAGGATGCCGGCGGCGAGCCCCGCCTCGGGCTCGGGCAAGGCGAGGCGCAGCGCGTCACCCGCTCCGTCGCGAGCGGCTTGGAGCGTGAACGTGGGAGGCTCGAGGATGACGAGCGAGCGCGCGTCGAGCGACCCCGAGGCACCCGTGCGGCGGAGGTACTCGCCGTACGGATCGTCGGCCGGCGGGGGCCGGAGCCGCCCGCCGACCTCGACGGTCGCTCCGGCCGCGACGGCCGGGAAGGCGGGAAGCGTGGCCGCCACGACGACCTCCGTGCCCTCGGTCACGAGCCGCAGGCGCGCGACCTGCTGCCCGTCGCGCGGCGAGCCCATCGACTCGACGACGGCCATCCATGGCCCGCCGTCCCCGGGCAGGGGCGGCGGTGGCGAGGCTCCCGGCCCGAGCAGGAGGCGCAGTGCGACGACGACCGCGCCGAGACCGGCCGCGAGCAGGGTCGTGCGGCGCGGGTCCCCGAGCCGCGACCCGGCGCCGGCGCCCGCTGCCACCACGAGCAGCGCCGCGACGAGGACGGGGAGCGGGCCTGCGCCAGCGTTGGACACGCCCGCGCCAGCCGCGACGCCGACCGCGGCCCAGGCCGCCCGCGGCAGCCCGCCGCCGGTCACGGCCCGACGGTGACGAGCGCCCGGAGCTTCTCCAGCGTCGCCGGGCCGACCACCTTGCGCGTGCCGAGGTCGTCCACCGAGGCGAACCGCTGCTCCTCGCGGGCCGCGATGATCTTCGCCGCCGTCGCGGGCCCGACGCCGGGCAGCGTGTCGAGCGCCTCGGCCGTGGCGCTGTTGAGGTCGATGAGGCCCGAGGCGCCCCCGCCCGACGCTCCGCCGGCGGTCCCGGTTGCCGTCTCGCCGCGCGCGGGAACGTGGATCTCGTCGCCGTCCTTGACAGGTGCCGCGAGGTTGAGCTGGGCGTCGGCGAGCGCCGCGTCCACCCGCGGGCCGAACCCGCCGGCGGCCGTCACCGCGTCGAGGACCCGCGCCCCGCCGGGCAGCCGGTACACGCCCGGGTGGACGACCGCCCCGCCGACCTCGACGACGAGCGTCGTCGCCGCGTCGCCAGGCGGCGGGCTCGCGTCGACCAGGCCGCCGGCCACCTCAGTCGCGCCGTCGATCTCCACCGAGGGATCGGGTCGCAGGGCAAGCAGGAGGCCCGAGCCCGCGATCACGAGGGCGATGAGCATCGCGCCGACCGCGACCCAGGGCAGCTCTCGAGGCGGAGGCTCGGCACCGTCCTCCGGGCGCTCGGGCTCTGCTTCGACGACGCGCCACGGCGCGCTGGACGGCTCCACGGGTGGGGATCTCCCCGGCGGGCCGCGGCGGGCGGTGGGGAGGATCACCTGCCCCGGTAGGGGGCACTTCCGACTGGGGCAGGTGTCCGAGGCGGATCCTACGCTGCCCCACTTATCTGCGACTTATGCGGGTGCGCTACCCCGACGCATCGGCTCCCTCAGCGGCGAGCTCGCGTTCGGCGACCGTCTTGGGGACGATCTCGCGAGCGATCCGCTCGGCCTGCCTCGATAGCTCGACGAGCTCGGGATCACCCTCCGGCAGCTCCTGCTTGCGCTGCTCGATCGCGCGCAGCCGATCGGCGTCGGCCGCGATCGATTCGCTCGTCGCCCGCAGGTCATCACCCGTATCGGTCAACGTGTGTCCTCCTCCACTGGGGGTCAGGCGCGGGGTACCCAGTGCCCGTCGCGGTAGACGTACCAGACCGTCGTCCGCTCGCTCGACAGGTCGCGCGGTCGTACGGTTGCCAGCGGGTAACGCTCGCGGAGCAGCCGCTGCAGCTGCTCCGGTGTGAGATCGGCGTCGGTCACCAGCTCCGCGGCATAGCCGGTGAACGCCGTGTCGTCTCGTGGGTTCAGGATCAGGACTGGTCGCGATTGCATGAGAGATGTCGTCCCCGTGACGAGCGCGCCGGGGGGCCTGCGCGTCCGCACTCGCCACGCTACGGCAAGACCCGTTGCAGGGGCGTTAACGGTGGCGGTGCATTCGGCGGGCTACGATCGGCACATGACCGAGGATCCGTTTCCCCGTGAGCGCGTCAGCGCGATGCTCCGGCGCATGCCCGCCTACCTGCGCCTCTCGTGGCGGCTGGCGAAGGACCCGCTGATCTCGAAGGCGCGCCGCGCCGCCGTCGTGGGAGCCGCGGGCTACCTCGCGTCGCCGATCGATCTCGTGCCCGGCGTCATCCCGGTGCTCGGACAGCTGGACGACCTCGCGGTCGCGCTGGCGGCGATCCGGATCGCGCTCGCCGGCCTCAGCCCGGAGCGGCGCAAGGTGCACCTCGATTCGGTCGGGCTGGGTGACCAGGACCTCGCGGACGACCTCCGCACCGTGGGCGCGACGACCGCGTGGATGGGGCGTGCGGGGTTCCGCGCGACGAAGCGCGTGGTCGTGGCCGGGTCGCGCGCCGCCGGATCCGCGGCGCGGACGACGCGGAGCGCGGTGGACCGCGCCACGCCGATGGCGAGAGCGACCGCGGACCGGGCCGCGCCCGTCACGCGGGCCGCCGCGCCGGCCGTGCGCGCCATCACCGATCGGGCAACCCCGGCGGCGAGGGCGGTCGCCGCGAAGACGACCCCGGCCGCGAAGGCGACGGGCAGGGCGTTCAAGGACGTGGGTGCCCGCGCGATGAAGCTCGGCGGCAGGGCGGCGGGCGCGACGATCGGCCGCGCGTCCAGGACCGGGCCGCAGGAGCCGACGGTGACGGTCACCAGGGTCGACGTGCCGCTGCTGCCCCCGCCGCCGCCCAGGCCCACGGACGGCTGATCGCCGCCCGTTCGGGCTCAGCCGGGCAGGCGCTCCCATTCGACCCAGCGGGTCCCGTCCCACCAGCGGTGCCAGGTCGCGTCATCGAGCCCGGTGGCGAAGACGTCGAGGCGATCCGCGCTCCACGACGACGCGGCGGGCGTCGGTCCGAGCGCCAGCTCCCCGCCCAACGACTCCCACGGGTGCCACGAGGCGCCGTCCCAGTAGCGGTCCCACAGCGTCCCGTCGGGGAACACCGCGAACACCTCCATCCGGTCCGGCGCCCAGGCGGTCACCGCGGGGCCCGACGCGAGCGTGCCGCCCAAGCCCTCGGCCGGCCCCCACGATCCGCCCTGGTATGAGCGATGCCACAACGCGTCGGCGTCGTCACGCCAGAACTGGTCGATCCGACCCTCGCCCCAGGACACCGCCGCCACGTCACGCATCGCGCACCTCCGTGCGGACCTTACGCGACCGGTCGGTCCAGCCGCGTGGCGGCCTCGCACGCCGCGTCGGAGACGCTGCCGAACGCGCCGGACACGGCGCGCAGCGCCGCAGCCACGGCATGGCGCGATCGACCGGGTGCGACCGGCAGGTGGTGCCGGCGGGCCTCGTCGGCGGCGTGGGCGCGGGCCTGGTTGGCGATGGCCTGCTGGCGTGCCTCTGCCGCGCGCTCACGCGCGATGTCGAGCGCGAGCTGCGCCTGGAGCTGCCACATGGGAGGCCTCCTCTGCTAGTGGGTGCGGGTGTCGATGGGATGGAAGGGATGGGCCGACGCGTCGGCATCGAAGCGCTCGCGGTCGAAGCCGTCACGGCTCTCCACGCCGGCGATCGCGGCGACGATGCCGAACACGGCCAGGGCGGAGAGGACGAAGGGGACCAGTGCGTCCATGGCAGGTGCTCCGATGGTCCGGGTTGCTGTACCCGGATAAGGCGATTTGAACAGTTACATGCTACCCGGTTGCGCGTAACCCGTCAAGGCGCGTATATTGGTTACCGATCGAGATGACAGCCCCCATCCACCCGCCCGATGCACCCGCCATGACGGTCGGTCACGCCCACGTGGCCGACCTCGAGGCGTGCCTGGACCTCATCAACAGCGTGGAGCTCACCGACGGCGTCCCCGAGGAGCACCTCCCCACGGTCCAGGACGCGATCGCGTACTTCACGACCCGCAACCTCGCCCACGACGGTCCGCTCCGGGCGCAGGCGTCCGTCCGGCCCGCTGCCTGGCTGGCGCGCGTTCGCGAGGCTCGCGCCGCGCTGCGGGAGGTCTGGGATGCCGCGGTCGAGGGCAGGACCGTGCGTGAAGGTGCCGTGGACACGCTGAACGACGTCCTCGCGCACGCCCCGCGTCAGACGCTGCGGTCGACGCTCGCGGGCGTCGCCGTCGACCACCGGCACGAGGACGACGTCCTGGCCGAGGCCCTCGCACGGGTGGCCGAACCGCTGGTCGCCGCGATCGCGGACGGGGACACCGGCCGCTTCCGGATCTGTGCCAACGACGGCTGTCGCTGGGTGTTCGAGGACACGTCGCGAGGCGGCCGGCGCCGCTGGTGCGACATGAGCTCGTGTGGCAACCGCGCGAAGGTGCGCCGCTTCCGCTCGAAGCGCCGGGGCGCGGACGAGACCGGCACCACCGAATCGGGTGCCACCGAATCGGGCCCCGCCGGCGGGTCCTAGCCCCGCTCGAGCAGCGGCTTGACCTCCGTCGCGAAGCGGACCATCGACTCCTCGTCGTAGTCGGCGGGCATGCCGGCGACCAGGTGCCGGTAGCCCAGCGCGACCTTCGGCGCCAGCTTCTCGGCCACGTCCTCGGGCGTCCCCACCGGCTGGTCCGTCCAGTGCTTCGCGACGCGGTTCCGGTCGAACGCCGCGTGGAACAGCCGCTCCGCCTCGGCGCGGTCGTCGCGGATGAACACCGTCCCGATGCCCGTTGTCCGCTCGATCTCGGACGGATCGCGGCCCACCGTCTCGCAGTGCCGCAGGAGGACCTCCTCCTTGCGCCGCATGTCCACGACGGTGCCGCCGATGTTGTTCATGTCGCCGTACTTCGCGACCAGCTTGAGCGTCACCTGCTCACCGCCGCCACCGATGCAGATCGGCAGGTGCGCCTGGACCGGCGCCGGCAGGTTGCGCGTGTCGCGGGAGTGGTAGTGATCGCCCTTCGCCGTCGGCTCCGTCCCGTCGAGCATGCCGCGCAGGACGGGCAGCGCCTCGCCCAGCCAGCGCAGCCGCTCCGGAAAGCCCGATCCGAAGTCGAGCCCGAAGTCCTCGTGCTCCTCCTCGAACCACGCCCCGCCGATGCCGAGGATCGCCCGACCGCCGGAGATGTGGTCGAGCGTCGTCGCCAGCTTCGCCGTGAGGGTGGGGGCGCGGAACGTGTTCGCGCCCACCATGAGCCCCACGGTCGCCCGCTTCGTCGCCTGCGCCCAGGCCGTGATCGTCAGCCAGCCCTCGTAGTTGGGCCCGTGCGAGTCGCCGACGATGGGGTACAGGTGGTCCCAGGTCCACAGCGAGTCGTAGCCAACCTCGTCGGCGCGGACGCCGGCCTGGAGGAGGCTGGGCCAGTCCGAGTACTGGTTCCAGCACAGGGCGCCGATCCTGATCTCGGGCATGGTCTCCTCCATGGGGCGGCCGGGTGGCGTTACGCGAAGCGCCCGTCTCGCCGCACGATGTCGAGGTAGACGCCGACGCCGACGATGGCGGCGATGGCCCAGGCGAGGATGGTACCGGAGCCGACGAGCGATCCAGCCACGAGCGAGACCGCGAGCCAACGCACCACGAACGATCCGGACGCGATGCCGACGCGGCGAGCGGACGTGATCATCAACCGATCCGCTGGGACGCGCGGACGGTCCAGGGAAGCGTTCCCGTTGGTCGCCGGGCGGTCAAGGGCCGACGGTCACACCCCGAACCTGTGTCCTCGTGCACCTCGTTCGCCCGCATGCGGGATAGCAACCCCGTCGACTCACGTCGCCGCGGGCGGCGCTACCCGTTCCTGACGATGTCCACCGAGATCTCCACCGCCGGGACCGTGCCCCGGTTCTCGAGCCAGTGGAGCGTCCGCCGGTCCTCCGGCCAGCCGGGGCCGGGCCCGTAGTCCGTCGCGACGCCGTCCCGGTGGTCCGTGATCGTCCCCTCGAGGACGTACACGGTTCCCGGCCGGTCCCGGTGGTCGTGGACCGGCCCGAACACGCCACCCGGCTGGATCGTCACCTTGCGCATCCGGAGCTGCCATCCGGCCATGCCGTCGATCTCGTCGGCGAGGTCGACGGTCGCCAGGAGCTCCACCTCCACGCCCCGAGCCACGGGCGCAGGCTCGTCGCCCATGCCCGCGCTACCCGCGGATGACGATGTTGACGAGCTTGCCGCCGCCGGCGTGGATGATCCGCGCGACCTGGGCGTCGCCGATCGCCGCCACGACCTTGTCGCGGCTCATGACGATCTGCTCCAGCTCGATCTCGCTGATGCCGGTCGGGACGGTGACCCGGTCGCGGAGCTTGCCGTTGACCTGGATCGGGACCTCGCGGGTCTGCTCCACGATCGCGCGCTCGTCCACGTCCGGCCCGCGCTGGACGTGGATCGACTGCCACGGCTCGCCGCGGGCCTCCAGGCGCCGCGCCCACAGCTCCTCGGTGATGTGCGGCGCCGCCGGAGCGAGCATGAGGAGCAGCAGCGAGACGGCCTCATCCCACTCCGGCAGCTCCACCGCGGGCGTGCCGCGATAGCGGAACAGCGTGTTCGAGAGCTCCATGAGCTTCGCGATCATCGTGTTCCAGCGGAACGCCTCGTAGTCCTCGGTCACGCCGCGCAGCGTCCGGTGAGCGGCGGCGCGCAGCTCGTCCCGGATCGCGATCTCGCCCGCGTCGTCCACCGGGGCGGCACCGTCGCCGTGCTCGCCACCCGTCGGGTCGAGGGCGAGCGTCCACACGCGGCTCAGGAAGCGCGCGACGCCGCCGATGTTGGTCGAGCTCCACGGCCCGCCCTGGTCCCACGGCCCCATGAACATCAGGAACAGGCGCACGGTGTCCGCGCCGTAGCGCGCCACGAGCTCGTCCGGGTCCTGGACGTTGCCGCGCGACTTCGACATCCGCTCGCCGTCCGCGCCCAGGATCTGGCCCTGGTTGAACAGGCGGCGGAACGGCTCACCGTCGTCGACGAGCCCGATGTCGCGCATCGCCTTGGTGAAGAACCGGCTGTACAGCAGGTGCATCACGGCGTGCTCGGCGCCGCCCGTGTACTGGTTGACCGGCGTCCACTCCTTGATCCGCTCGCGATCCACGGGCAGCTCGCCGTTGTGCGGGGACAGGTAGCGGAACCAGTACCAGGAGCTGTCGACGAACGTGTCCATCGTGTCCGTCTCGCGCCGCGCGGGCTTGCCGCACCGCGGGCAGGCGACGTTCAGGAACGCCTCGTCGCGGGCCAGCGGGTTCTCGCCGCTGCCCCGGTAGTCGACGGTGTCCGGCAGCAGGACGGGCAGGTCCTCGTAGGGGACGGGCACGGGCCCGTCGTCCGGACAGTGGATGATGGGGATCGGCGTGCCCCAGTACCGCTGGCGGCTGACCAGCCAGTCCCGCAGCCGGTAGGTCACGGCGTCGCGGCCGTTGCCCTCGGCCTCGAGCGCGGCGACGATGCCGCCCCACGCCTCGATCGCGGGCTTCCCGTCCCACGGGCCGGAGTTGATCATCACCAGCTCGCGCGACGCGTCGGTCCCCATGTTGACCAGCGCCCAGTCCGCGAGCGGTCCGCCGGGCACGTGCGCGTCGCGCGGCGTCTCGTCCGCCGCCTTGTTGACGAAGGCCTGGGTCAGCGGCTCGTCGGGGTCGCCGCCGCGGGGCATGATCACCCGCACGATCGGCAGGCCGAACTTCCGGGCGAACGCGAAGTCGCGCTCGTCGTGGGCGGGAACGGCCATGATCGCGCCGGTCCCGTACGTGCCCAGCACGTAGTCCGCGACGAAGATCGGGATGCGGGCGCCGTTGACCGGGTTGATCGCGTCGGCGCCGATCGGCACGCCGGTCTTCTCCCGGTCGGTCGACAGGCGGTCGATCTCGGTCTTCTCCCCGGCCGCCTTGACGTACGCCTCCACCTCGGCCTTGCGGTCCGGCGCCGTGAGCTCCGCGACGAGCGGGTGCTCCGGCGCGACGACCATGAACGTCGCCCCGTACAGCGTGTCCGGCCGCGTGGTGAACACGCGCAGCTCGGCGCCGCCCGCGTGGTGCGGTGATGGCGCCGTGCGGAACACGATCTCCGCGCCGGAGGAGCGCCCGATCCAGTTCGTCTGCTGGATCCGGATGGGATCCGGCCAGTCGATCCCGGCGAAGTCCAGCAGCTCGTCCGCGTAGTTGGTGATCCGCAGGTACCACTGCGGCAGCTCGCGCTTCTCGACCTTCGCGCCGCAGCGCCAGCAGTGCCGGTCCGCGCCCTCCACCTGCTCGCGCGCGAGGGTGCCGTCGTTGGGGCACCAGTCGACGGGGGACACGGCGCGGTACGCCAGCCCCTCCTCGAGGAAGCGCAGGAACATCCACTGGTTCCACTTGTAGTACTCGGGATCGCAGGTCACGACCTCCGAGTCCCAGGCGAACGTCGCACCCATGCTCCGCAGCTGGGCGCGCATCTTGTCGATGTTCGCCATCGTCCAGTCGCGCGGGTTGATGCCGTTCTTGATCGCGGCGTTCTCCGCCGGCAGCCCGAAGGCGTCGAAGCCGATCGGCAGGAACACGTTGTCGCCGTGCATCCGGCGGTAGCGCGCGATCGCGTCCGTGGGGGTCTTGATGTACCAGTGGCCGATGTGCAGCGCGCCGGACGGGTACGGGTACATCGTGAGCAGGTAGTAGCGCGGCCGCGAGTCGTCGTCCAGGTCCGTGTCGTAGAGGCGGAGCTCGTCCCAGCGCGCCTGCCACTTCGGCTCGATGGCCGACGGGTCGTAGCGCTCCACCCGGGAGCGGGGCTCGCGGGTGCCGTCGCTGGTCGTGCTGTCGCTCGTGGTCACTGCTGGCCCCATTCCCTCGGATGAAACGAAACCCCTCGCCGGTCCCGGCGAGGGGTCAGGTAGTCGGCGTCAGCGGGGTGTTGGTGGAGCTAAAGGGATTCGAACCCTTGACCTTCTGAATGCCATTCAGACGCTCTCCCAGCTGAGCTATAGCCCCACGCCGGACCGGGAGTATAGCGCACGAAACCGTGCTCGCAGATCAGCGCACGCGTGTGCGCGAGCCACGTCCGCCCCTGGTGCGTCGACGCACCTACCCCGTCGGCCGCGGACGGCACCGCCCGCCCCCGGACCGCCCGTTTCCGACCGGACCTCCGGTGCCCCCGCGCACCCACCTTGCAGGACCCTCGTACTATGCTCGGGCCGCCGACGGGTACGTCATCAGGCGACGCACCACGGCGAACGCCCGGTCGGGGCACTCGGGGATCCGGGGAGGTTCAGGCATGTCGCTGATGCAGCGGGTCGAGCGGGCCCAGCAGGCCCAGTCGGGTGAGCCGGCGCCCCCGGGCGCCCTCGTCCCCGTGCCGCCGCCGCCCAGCGCCCAGGGGCTGACCCAGCGCGAGGAGCTCCTGCGCGACCTGCGCGTCGCCATGCTCGCCGAGATCGTGCGTGCCTTCGACGCCATCCTGGACGCGCCCCCGGACGAGATCCGGCCGCGGATCGAGGGCCTGGCGGACCGGGTCATCGCCCAGCAGGGTGCCGCCGTCACCCGCGACGAGCGCCAGCTGCTCGTCCAGCAGCTCCTCGACGAGGTCCGCGGCTTCGGCCCGATCGAGCCGTTCCTCAACGACGAGACCGTGACCGAGGTCATGGTCAACGGCCCCCAGCACATCTACATCGAGCGCGGCGGCAAGATCTCCCGCGTCGACAGCGTGTTCCTCAACGACGAGCACGTGCTGCGCATCATCGACCGGATCATCACGCCGCTCGGCCGCCGCATCGACGAGACCAGCCCGCGCGTCGACGCCCGCCTCCCCGACGGCTCGCGCGTCAACGCGATCATCGAGCCGCTCTCGCTCATCGGCCCGGTCATCACCGTCCGCAAGTTCGCCGCCCGGCCGTACACGGTCGAGGACCTGATCCGGTTCGGCACGGCCTCGCCCGAGATGTTCGACTTCCTCCGCGCCTGCATCGAGGCACGGCTCAACGTGTTCGTGTCCGGCGGCACGGGCTCGGGCAAGACGACGACCCTCAACGTCCTGTCCTCGTTCATCCCCAACGGTGAGCGGATCGTCACGATCGAGGACGCCGCCGAGCTCCAGCTGCGCCAGGACCACGTCATCACGCTCGAGGCACGGCCGGCCAACCTCGAGGGCCAGGGCGAGATCACGATCCGCGACCTGCTGCGCAACGCCATGCACATGCGGCCCGACCGGATCATCGTCGGCGAGTGCCGCTCCGGCGAGGCGCTGGACATGCTCCAGGCGATGACGACGGGCCACGACGGCTCGCTCTCGACGGGTCACGCCAACAGCCCCAACGACATGCTCCGCCGCCTCGAGACGATGGTGCTGATGACGGGCTACCAGATGCCGCTCCGGGCCATCCGGGAGCAGATCGCCTCGGCCGTGGACATCATCGTCCACACGGCGCGCCTGAAGGACGGCTCCCGCCGGATCACCAACATCACCGAGGTCTACGGGATCGAGGACGACGACATCCTGACCCAGGACGTGTTCGCGTTCGAGCAGACCGGCGTGGTCGAAGGCAAGATCCAGGGCGACCTGCGCCCCACCGGCGTCCGCCCGACGTTCATGGACCAGTTCAAGGTCAACGGCGTCGAGCTCCCACCCGGCGACTTCGGCATCCCGCAGGTGGCCCCGGCGACCCAGCGCACGACCAAGCCGATGAAGTCCCGCTGGGGCGGCGACGGCGCGAACACGGCGGGCGACCTGCCCCGGGGCACCG
>JAICUV010000024.1 GCA_025935655.1 Chloroflexota bacterium
GCTTCCGCGGGCGAGGAATGACCACTGACTTCACGCGGGCCGAAGCGGTCGCCCGACGGATGGTTGTGAACGAACGCGGTCAGACTCACTTCGGTACGCACCGTCTACCATCGATGAACGCCGGTACGTGCTCGCGGCAGCGGCACCGGTCGCGACGCAACCGCTGGCAGTCTTCGCGGCGACGCAACCGCTGGCGCGATCGCCACTGGATCGTGCCCTTCGTCAAACCGTGGCTTCGTTGAGACCTTCGCGGTCGGCTCACCCGGAGGGAAGTCAACTCGATGCGCCGCACCATCGGGGCGAACATCTGTTCAGGGTCTCGGATGCAACTTTGCAGCAATGCAGACGTTATGCGATCGTAACCAATACTCCCCACAAGTATTGACAAAGGGGGTTGTCAACCCCCTGCCAATGGCCTAGACTGATAGGCCAATGGCGTGTCGATTTGACACGCCACTACGTGTGTCAGGCGGCGTGGCCTGGCGCACGGTCCGGTCACAGCGCCGGACGCCGCTGGTCAAGGACTTCCACGGAGCCGCACGGTCTGGGTGTGGCACCGTCAACTGGAGCGATGTGATTTCGATCGAGACACCTACCCCTGCAACCGACACAGAGGCCGAGCTGGCGAACGCCGCCATCGAGCTTGACCCGGAGGCTGCGGCCCTCGAGGCCGAGGCCGCGCTGATCATCGAGGAGCCCGTCCCCGCGGCGGCCCCGGTGGTGGCGGCCAAGGACGAGGACGCCGAGCCTGAGCCGGTCGCCTCCGAGGTCCTGGACACGGACGATTCCGTGCGCCTCTACCTGCGCGAGATCGGCCGCGTCCCCCTGCTCACCGCCGAGGAAGAGGTCATCCTCGCGAAGGGCATGGAGCTGGGTGCGCAGATCGAAGCCGAGCCCTGGAAGGTGCTGCTGAGCATCCACGAATGGACGCTCCACTCCACCGAGCCGACCGCCCGCGCCAAGGACAAGCGCTACGTCGTGCCGTTCGCCGCCGAGGCGCACCGGATCCTCGACGCGGCCCTCCGCTCCGAGGACGCGCTGGATCTCTACATGACGGCCCCCGCGCTCGGCCTCGCCGACGCGCTCAAGAAGGCCGAGACGGACCTCCTCAAGGAGCGCCTCGTGCGCGCCCAGGACCTCCGCTCCCTGTACAACGAGCGCCTCGACGCGGACTCGTTCCTCGACGTCCTCAACTGGATCGAGGGCGAGCTCGGGCGGCCCAACGCGGAGCTGCGCGCGAACGCGGCCCTCAAGGACCTCCGTGACTGGGCCCGGAACGAGGTCACGTACCCGGCCATCCAGCGCTGGCTGGAGGCGGGCAACGACGCCGACGTCATCGGGGCGATGGTGCCGGAGCTCAAGCACCTGGCCAAGCTCTCCCGTGACCACCTGACGTCCGCCAACCTGCGGCTCGTCGTGTCGATCGCGCGCAAGTACATCAACCAGGCGGGGATGGGCCTGCTGGACCTCGTCCAGGAGGGCAACGCCGGCCTGATCCGCGCCGTCGACAAGTTCGAGTACGAGCGCGGCTTCAAGTTCAGCACGTACGCCACCTGGTGGATCCGCCAGGCGATCCAGCGTGGCCTCGCGGACCAGAGCCGGACGATCCGGATCCCGGTCCACATGGTCGAGACGATGGGTCGCGTCGCGCGCGTCGTGCGCGAGCTCTCGACGCAGCTCGGCCGCGAGCCCACCAACACCGAGATCGCGGCGGCGCTGCCCGACGAGACCCCGGCGATGACGCCGCAGCGCGTCGAGGAGATCCGCAAGCTCGGCCGCGAGCCCGTCTCGCTCCAGTCCCCCGTCGGCGACGAGGGCGACGCGGAGCTCGGCGAGCTCATCCCGGACGAGGACGCCGTGTCCCCGCTCGACGTGGTCGCGGACCGCATGCGCCGGGAGCAGATCGAGCACGTGCTCGCCTCGCTCGACGGCCGTGAGCAGCGCGTCCTGCGCCTGCGCTTCGGCCTCGACGACGGGCACGCCCGGACGCTCGAGGAGGTCGGGCGCGAGTTCGGCCTGACGCGTGAGCGCATCCGCCAGATCGAGGTCCAGGCGCTGCGCAAGCTCCGCCACCCGAGCCGCAGCCGCAAGCTGCGGGAGTTCGCGGCCTGACGGTCGTCCCCCGCGGGACACCGGTCCCGCCGCCACATCGCACACACATCGGACCCGGCCGCGTCGCACGCCGACGCGGCCGGTTCGTGTGTCAACGGCCCTGGCTCCCGTCGTCGCCCCCGGCCGCCGCCGTCCGGGCCCCGTCGTGCTCGTCGGCTGGGCCATGGAGGAAGCGCGCGATCGCGACGGCCGCGGCCGCCCCCAGGAGCGGCCCGACCCAGTAGATCCACAGGGCCGCGACGTCCCCGGCGACCACGGCCGGGCCCGTCGATCGGGCGGGGTTCATCGACGCCCCCTCGATCGGGAGGGCGATGAGGCCGCACAGCGCGATCGTGCCCCCGACCGCGATGGCGGCGTTCGGCCCGACGACGTGGGCCCGATCCGCGGTGCCCAGGATGACCGTGACGAGGATGGCCGTCAGGATCGCCTCGATCGCGACGGCGGTGCCGGGGTCCACGAGGGCCGGCCGAGTCACGCCCGCATCGAGCGCGGCGCCGAACAGCCCTTGGATCGCGACCGCGGCGAGACAGGCGCCGGCGAGCTGGGCCGCGATGTACGGCGCGACGAGGTGCAGGGGAAACAGCCGGCGGAGCGTGAACGCGACCGTGACGGCGGGGTTGAAGTGCGCGCCGGAACGGTCACCGAGCGCGTAGATGAGGCCCATGACGAGGAGCGCCGGCGCGACCGCGCGAGCGGCGACCGTGATCTCCCCGCCGCTGACCCGGGCCATGGCGTCGCCGCCCGCGGCCACGAACGTGAGCAAGGCGGCGCCCAGCAGCTCGGCGCCCACGCGTCGCGTGATCCCGGGCCCGCTGCCCGGCGGCGGATCGGCCATGCCATCGGTCTACCCAATGGCGGCTCCCGGCGGCGCGTCGGGCGCCTGTGAAAATCCATCGGCCGCGTTGCAGGCTGGAGACTCGACCGCCCGCCGTCCGGGATGGGCAGCGGGCCGCATGCTGTGCGGCGCTTCCGTTCGAACCGGTGACGGCGACCGGTGTCAGCGGCCGGCGAGGATCGCCTCGAGCTGCACGACGTGCTCGTCGAGGTGGCGGATGATGAACCGGTCGCGAACCCAGGAGGCCGGCACCACGCCGTCGCGGACGTGGACGCCAGAGGCCGTGAGCTCGGATGCCGAGACGGCCGGCAGGCGCGCCTCCCAGCGGGCGATCCCCGCCTCGATCCGCTCGAACAGCTCGCCCAGCGGCAGCGTCCGGTCGCGCTCCAGGATGCCGATCCGCACGACGTCGCCCGCCACGCGCCCGAACGGCATCGGATCGCCAGCCGGGCGTGCTGCCTCCACGAGGCGCTCGAACTCGCCCTTCCAGTACGGCAGGGCCTCGGCGACGTGGGCGAGCACCTCGCGGGGCCCCCATGACGCCTCCGGCCCCGTGCCGAAGTCATCGGCGAGCGGCCACGGCGCCCCGGCGATCACGCGCGGGCGCAGGTCGGCGAACGCGACCCGGGCCGCGGCCAGGCGGGCAAGGGCGACATCGGGTTCGAGCGGCGGGACGAGGGTTTCGGTCATGCGCGAAGCATCGCGCGTCGGTGCGTCCGGCGCCAGCCCCCGAAACCGGGAGCCGGTGCGCGTCGTACCCGTCCCTGTCCATGTTCCCCAGGACAGGAGTCCACCCGATGCGAACGCTCACCGTCGCCGGCACGCTGCTCGGCCTCACCCTCGTCGTCGCCGCGTGCAGCAGCGGCGGCGCGACCACCGCACCTGCAACGGTGGCACCGGCCAGCCAGGCGCCAGCATCCTCGGCACTCGCTTCGCAGGCTCCGGCGGCCGCGGCGTCGGTCAAGCTCGCCGACACGTCGCTCGGCTCCGTCGTCGTCGACGGCACCAGCGGCAAGACGCTGTACGTCTTCCTCGCGGACAGCGGCGGCGCCTCGGCGTGCTACGACAAGTGCGCCGCCTCGTGGCCGGCCCTCCTCAGCGACGGGAGCGCCCCGACCCTGGGCACGGGCCTCGACGCCGCGGACTTCGGGACCATCGCCCGCACCGACGGCACCACGCAGGTGACGTTCTACGGCATGCCGCTCTACTTCTTCGCCGGGGACGCGGCGGCGGGCGATACCAAGGGCCAGGCCCTCAACGACAAGTGGTTCGTCGTCGGCGCTGACGGCAAGCCGATCAAGTAGCACGTTCCGGTGCCGGGACGCGGCGGCTCGCGGGGGCGAGTCGCCGCGTCTCTTCGTGTCCGGCAGCCGGCACCGGAGCCGTGGTCACTCCTCGGGTGCGTGGATCTCCGCGTCCCGCGGCCTGCCGCAGCCGGGAACCGCGCACCCGTCCGTGCGCTGGTAGCGGTTGGTGGCCGCGATGCTCGTGATGGAGGAGGCACCCGCGCTACGGGAGAGGCCTCCCGCGGACATCGCGCCCAGCCCCGCGTCCTCGATCGGCTGGAACGGATGCGGCTGGTTCGGGTTGTAGGACATCGCGTCCCGCTTCCCGCCGTGGAGATTCATCGGTTCCCCCAGTGCGGCGTCGCTCGAACCATCATCGTGCGCGATGGCTGGCAGTCAAGAGGCAATGGTCGTGGGCGTCGCGGCGAGCCGGGCACGGACCGCCCGCGCGAGCGGGGCGTGGACGGCCGTCCGGGGCATGACGACCTTGCGCACCCCGCCGAACGCCATGTGTGCCCGCAGGGCGTCCGTGAACGCGTCGACGAAGCCCGGGTTGCCCTCGTCCAGCGGGTCGAACCCCGCCTCCCACCACAGTCCCAGGACGCGGAGCGTGCCCGCCGAGCGGTCGATCTTCGGCTCGATCCGGCCGACGAACCGGTCGCCGTACAGCAGCGGCAGCACGTAGTAGCCCCAGCGCCGCTTCTCCAGGGGCACGTAGACCTCCCAGCGGTAGTCGAAGTCCCACAGCCGCTCCAGCAGGTCCCGGTCCCAGGCGAGCGGGTCCAGCGGGGCGAGGAACGCGACCCCGGCGTCGGTCCCGCCGGGCCGCCCCATTCGCCAGCCGTCCGCCTCGCCCTCCGCGTCGAGCTCGGCCGTCGCCTGGTCCAGCAGCGGCAGCTCGTCCGGCAGGACGTATCGCGGGCCGCGGAACCCGTCGACGTGGACAGGCACGATGTCCCCCCGCTCGATCAGCTGGTCGCGGGTCGCGAGCCGCACGGGCGCCTTGCCCAGGCCCATCCACAGCGTGTACTCCCCGGTGCCGCCGAGGAGGCCGTTGCCCCGGTAGCGTGACAGCAGGAGGTGGCGCCGCTGCTCGTCCTCGGGCGGGCGCCGCGCCAGCACCTCGGCAGGGAACAGCCGCTCCGTGAGGTCATAGATGCGGCGGTTGCCCTCGCGACGGCTGATCGCGAGCACACCCGCCTCCGCCAGTGCCTCGAGGATCGCCCGGATCGGGTTCGTGGGCCGCCAGTACCAGTCGATAGCGGCTCGAGGCTCGAGGTCCGTCGCCGACGTGGGCCCGTTGGTCCGGATGTGCTCCAGCAGCTCCTCGACGAGCGGGGCGTGCTCGTCGAACGCGCCGCCGCTGTGCGAGACGTGGTGGCGGTCCCAGGTCAGGCGGAACCAGGGCAGTCCCGCCGTGGGCACGAGCGAGAACTGCTTGTTGTACGTCTCGTACAAGTCGCGCGACTCGTACAGCAGCGCGTCCGTCCAGGCTCGGCGATAGCCCGCGATGCGCGCGAGCAACGTGAGGTCGTGGTTGCGCCCGGCGATGTCGAGCGGGTCGAACTGCAGCGAGCCCAGCCGGTCCACCACGCGCATCACGGACGCGGGCTCCGCGGGGAGCGAGCGCGGCGGCGCGAGCAGGTGGCGGATCGCCATGAACCGGCGCGCGACCGGGCGCGAGACGTGACGGACGGGGCTGGTCATGTGCCGATGCTACGGGCGCTTCCTGCCGTGGCGTGTCAGGTATGCGTCGCTTGCCCGTGTCGCCCACCCGCCCAGCGGCTGAACGGTGCGCTCCACGGACGCTTCACTCGCGCAGCGACCTGGCCATGCGCTCGCGGGCCCGCCACGGGTGCCTGCCGCGTTCCGGTCGGCGCGCCGCACCCGCGTTACGGTGCCCGGTCCAGCGTGACCTGCGCGGCGGGGAGCGGCGCGTTCGAGGTGAGCCGGAGCTGCTGCTGGATCGCCATCATGTTGCAGACGCCGCCCGTCGTGGTCACCTTCATGGTGCCCGCCAGCCCCTGGCCCGCCGCGGTGAACACGAACTCGGTGCTGACGTCGCAGGCACCGCCGGCCCAGGGCACGAGGACGACATTCTCCGAGCCGGGCGGGTTCGAGATCTCGGACGCCATGGCGACGCCGGCCGGGTTGATCTCCGCGTTGGTGAGGCGACCGCTCTCGTCGCGCACGGTGATCGTCTGCTTGGTCCCGTCGGGGAGCGTCGCCTCGGAGGTCCACGTGCGCGGGCCGCTGACCGCGGTCATGCCGCAGGCGGAGATGGCGGCCGCGAGCACGACGAGGAGCGGCAGCCGGGCGATCGATCGGGTGAGGGCAGGCATGTGGAGACGTCTTCCTTTCGGGCTGGGCGGGTCGGGCGTCTGACGCACATCCTGCCGTCCGTGTTCCCGGCAACGCAACCCGGGCAGCGCGCCCGGGACGGCGGGCTGTGGAGGCCCCGCACCACCGGCGCGTGGTCCGTTGCACGCCACCCTCCGCGACCGGCCGGGCTTGCCGTACCCTTCGTCCACTCGCAGTGCCCGCCAGGAGGTTCCGCAACCGTGGCTGTCGAAGTCCGCAAGTGGGTCGTGTTCAGCGAGGAGATCCTCGAGGAGGGCGGGCAGGCGCTGGACCGGCCGCTGCGCAAGGTCGCCGTCGCGGCCGTCCTCAAGAACCCGTATGCCGGCGGGTGGTCCGAGGACATCTCGGAGCTCATCGACGCGGGCGAGTGGCTGGCCACGGAGCTCATGCAGCGCGCCAAGGCGGCCTTGGGCAGCCCGATCGAGGCGTACGGCAAGGGCGGCATCGTCGGCGAGCGGGGGGAGACCGAGCACGTGGCGGCGCTGCTCCACCCGAAGTTCGGGGCGCCGGTGCGAGCCGCCGCGGGCGGCGTGTCGATCCTGCCGTCGGTGAAGAAGCGGGGCGCGATGGGCGCGCACCTGGACATCCCCGTCCACCACATCAAGGCGATGCTGGTCCGCAGCCACTTCGACGCGATGGAGATCTGCGTCCCGGACGCCCCGGCGACGGACGAGATCGTGGTGGCCGTGGCGGTGACCAACGGGGGTCGGCCGCACGCGCGCGTGGGTGGGCTGCGGGCCGAGGACGCCGTGGGCGAGGACGGGCTCCGCTAGCCGGCGCCGGGCACGATGCGAACGCTGGTAACCGGCCTGTCCGAGGTCGTCACGGGCGATGTCGCCGCTCCCCTCGCGGACGCGGACTCGCTGCTCATCGAGGACGGCCGGTTCGTCGCGATCGGCCGCGGCGTGGACGAGGACGCCGACGTCGTCATCGACGCGAACGGCGCGACGGCGTTCCCGGGCCTCATCGACAGCCACGTCCACCCGGTGTTCGGCGACTGGACGCCACGCCAGCGGACGAGCGACTTCATCGAGTCCGGCCTCCACGGCGGCGTCACGACGGCCATCTCCGCGGGCGAGGTCCACCTGCCCGGCCGACCCAAGGACATCGTCGGCCTCAAGGCGCTCGCCATCGTCGCCCAGCGGGCCTACGCGAACCTCCGGCCGGCTGGCGTCAAGGTGCGCGCGGGCGCACCGATCCTGGAGCTCGGGCTCGAGCAGCATGACTTCGCGGAGCTCGCGGACGCCGGCGTCAGCCTCATCGGCGAGGTCGGCCTCGGCTCCGTGAAGACCGGGGAGGCCGCGGCCCCGATGCTGGCGTGGGCTCGCGCGCTCGGGTTCGTCTCGACGTTCCACACGGGCGGCCCGTCCATCGCGGGCTCGTCGGCGATCCGGGCGGACGTCGTGCTCCAGGCGCGGCCCGACATCGTGGGCCACGTCAACGGCGGCACGACCGCGCTCCCGGACGACGACATCGAGGCGCTCGTCGCCTCGGGGATGGCGATCGAGATCGTCCACTGCGGCAACCTGCGCGCCGCGCTCCACGCCATCGGCCACGCCCGCGAGGGCGGCGCGCTCGACCGGGTGATCCTGGGCAACGACGCGCCATCCGGCACCGGCGTGGTGCCGCTCGGAATCCTGCGCACGATGGCGCACCTGGCGTCGCTGGGCGGGATCGCCCCCGAGACGGTCGTCGCGCTGGCGACGGGCAACACCGCGCGCGTCCACCGGCTCCAGACCGGCACGATCGCCGTCGGCCGCGAGGCGGACGTCGCGTTCGTGGACGCGCCGCAGGGGTCGGCGGCGACCAGCGCCCTCGGCGCCCTGGCCATCGGGGACGTCCCCGGCATCGGCATGGTCATGGTCGACGGCAGCGCGGTCATCGGACGCAGCCGGAACACCCCGCCCGCCGCGCGGGTCCCGGCGGTCATCAAGGGTCCGTCCGCCGCGGGCGGCGGGCACTAGGCGCCGCGCCCCGGCACCAGGAGGTCCAGCGTCCCATGCACTTCGGACTGCGGCTGCCGAGCTTCGCGCTGGGCGACCGGACGGCGTCGCTCACCGAGATGGGCGTCTATCTCCGGCGCGCCGAGGACCTCGGCTTCGACAGCGCGATGCTCATCGATCATCTCCTCGTCGCGCCGCCCGCCTACCGCACGACCTGGCTCGAGCCGATCACGCTGCTCGCGGCGCTGTCCGGCGTGACGCGCACGATCCAGCTGGGCACGCTCGTGCTCGTGCTCCCCTTCCGCGAGCCCGTCCAGTTCGCCAAGCAGTGGGCGACCCTCGACCTGTTGTCGGGCGGGCGATCGATCCTCGGCGTGGGCGTCGGCTGGATGGAGGCGGAGTTCGCGGCGGTCGGCATCCCGCACCGCGAGCGCGGCGCCCGGATGAACGAGCTGCTGGAGCTCATCACCGCGCTGTGGACGCAGGACCACGTGACGTACGAGGGCCGCTACTACCGGGTGACGGACCTGAGCATCGACCCCAAGCCCGCGCAGGCGCCCCATCCCCCGATCTGGATCGGGGGCGGGACCCAGCCGTCGGAGAAGATCTACGGCCAGCATGTCCCATCCGTGGAGCCCGTCCTGCGCCGGATCGCGAAGTACGCGAAGACGTGGGTGCCGCACAGCTCCGCGACGGCCGAGATGGTCGACAGGGACTGGAACGACCTGCTGCGCTACATGGCGGAGTACGGCCGCCCGGCCACGGACATGTCGAAGGTCTACTCCAACTTCGTGTACATCCTGAAACCCGGCCAGCGCCCCGAGGAGGCCGCGCCGTTCTTCCGGACGTACAGCGGCATGGACCTCGAGTACTGGCAGGAGTTCTACCTCCTGGGCGAGGCGGAGCAGGTCGCGGAGCGGATCCGGGGCAAGATCGAGGCGCTGGGGGGCGTGGACCACCTGATCCTGAACCCGCTGACCTGGGACCCGGCGCATCTCGAGGTGCTCGCGCGTGACGTGCTGCCGTTGGTGACGGGCTAGGTGGCGATCGGCGTCCCCGCCCCGTACCTCCGCCCCTCGCGACTCGCCGACGCGCTCGACGCCCGCGGCGACGCGTCCCGGCTCGTGGTCGCCGGAGGGACAGACGTCTACCCCGCGCACGCGACGCGGCCGGTCGAGCGACCGGTCCTGGACCTGTCGCGGGTCGACGGGCTGCGCGGGATCGCGCGCGAGCCTGACGGCGGCTGGCGGATCGGGGCCACGACGAGGTGGACGGACATCGCGGAGGCCGGCACGCTCCCGCCGGCATTCGACGGCCTGCAGGCGGCTGCACGACAGGTCGGTGGGCGTCAGATCCAGAACATGGGCACCGTCGCCGGCAACGTCGTCAACGCGTCGCCCGCGGCGGACGGGACGCCGAACCTCCTGGCGCTCGACGCGCTGGTGGAGTGTGCGTCAGCGGCGCGCGGAGTTCGGCTGGTGCCGCTCGCGTCGTTCGTGACCGGCTACCGGGCGACCGCGCTCGAGCCCGACGAGCTGGTCACCGCGATCCTCGTGCCGCCGACGCCGGACGGTGCGCGGTCCACGTTCCTGAAGCTCGGGTCGCGAGCCTACCTCGTGATCTCGGTCGTGTCGGTCGCCGTCGTGGCGGTCGTGCGGGACCGGCGCGTTTCCGACGCCCGGATCGTCGTCGGGGCGTGCTCCCCGGTGCCCGTCCGGCTCCATGCGCTCGAGGCGGCGGTGCGCGGGGCCGCGGCCGGGGCCGCGCTCGTGGACCTCGTCAGCGACGCCTCGGTGGCGACGCTCGCCCCCATCGACGACGTCCGCGCGCCCGCGGCCTACCGGCTGGACGCGGCGCGGACGCTGGTGGCGCGCGCCCTCGTGGAGGCGACCTCGTGACCACGGAGCCGATCCGCTTCGAGGTCAACGGGGTCGCCCACGCGCTCGCCGTGGATGGCCGCCGGCGCCTGGCGGACGTCCTGCGCGACGACCTCGGGCTCACCGGGACCAAGATCGGCTGCAACGCGGGTGACTGCGGGGCGTGCACGGTGCGGCTCGACGGCGAGCAGGTCGTGTCGTGCCTCGTGCCCGTGGGCCAGGTGGATGGGCGGTCCGTCCGGACGGTCGAGGGTCTCGCGGCACCCGACGGCTCGCTCGCCGCGCTCCAGGCCGCGTTCCTCGCCTGCGGCGGGGCGCAGTGCGGCGCATGCACGCCCGGGATGCTCATGGCCGCCGACGACCTGCTCGCGCGGACGCCGTCGCCGAGCCGCGCCGACGTCCTCGACGGGCTCGGCGGGGTCCTGTGCCGGTGCACCGGGTACTCGAAGATCGTGGAGTCGGTCGAGGCGGCGGCGGTCGGCGCCGGATCCCCGGCCTCCGAGCCGGTCGTCGCGGCCGCGGGCGCCGCGGTCGGCGCGCGGATCGCCCGCCTCGACGGGGTGCCCAAGCTCACGGGTGCGGAGGTCTTCGCCGACGACCGCCTCGACACGTCCGCGCTGACGCTGCGGGTGGTGCGCTCCCCGCACGCGTCGGCCCGGTTCGAGCTGGGCGACCTCGAGGCGTTCACCGCCGCGCGTCCGGGCCTCGTCCGGGTGCTCACCGCCGCCGACGTCCCGGGCGCCAACCGCTACGGGATCTACGAGACCGGCAAGGACCAGCCGGTCCTCGCGGACGGGTTCGTGCGCTACGCGGGCGAGGCGGTGGTTGCGCTCGTCGGCGACGCCGCGGTGGTGGCGCGGATCCGCGACGATGACCTGCCGATCACGTGGACGCCGGTCGAGCCGCTCCTCGGCATGGCGGCGGCGACGGCCCCGGGGGCTCCCCTGCTCCACGACGACCGGCCGGGCAACGTCCTCGTGCGCGGGTACGTGGCGCGCGGCGACGTCGACGCGGCGCTCGCGACGTCCGCAGTCACCGCGACCGGGACGTTCGAGACGTCGTTCGTGGAGCACGCGTACATCGAGCCCGAGGCCGGCACCGCGCGCGTCGTGGGCGGCCGCGTGGAGGTGTGGGCGACGACGCAGACCCCGTACATGGACCGCGACGAGCTCGCGCTGATCCTGGACATGACGCCCGATCGCGTCCGCGTGATCCCGTCCGCATGCGGGGGCGGGTTCGGCGGCAAGCTCGACCTGTCGATCCAGCCGCTGCTGGCGATCGCGGCGCTGGTGACCGGGCGGCCGGTGCGCGGCGTCTACTCGCGCCCCGAGTCCATGCGCGCGACCACGAAACGCCACCCGGCCTCGATGACGGCGACGTTCGGGGCGGACGCGGACGGACGGCTGACCGGCGTCCGCTTCCACGGCGACTTCGACACCGGTGCCTACGCCTCGTGGGGGCCGACGGTCGCGAACCGCGTCCCCGTCCATGCGACCGGACCGTATGCCGTGGTCGCCGCAGCGTGCACCACGCGGGCCATCCACACCAACGGGCCGCCCGCGGGCGCGTTCCGCGGGTTCGGCGTGCCCCAGGCGGCCATCGCCCACGAGGCGCTGCTCGACGACCTGGCGCTCGCGCTCGGCATCGACCGCCTCGCGATCCGCCGACGCAACGCGCTCCGGGCGGGGTCCATCACGGCGACGGGCCAGCGCCTCGAGGCGAGCGCCGGGCTGCCCGCGTGCCTCGACGCGCTGGCGCCGCACTGGACATCGCTGCTCGAGGACGCACGGGCGGCGAACTCGCGCGCGGAAGAGACGGGCTCCCCGGTCCGGCGCGGCGTCGGCGTCGGGGCGATGTGGTACGGGATCGGCAACACGTCGCTGCCCAATCCCTCGACCGTCGACATCGGCATCGCGCCGGACGGGACCGTCCGGCTGTTCTCCGGCGCGACCGACATCGGCCAGGGCTCCGCCACGGTCGTCGCCCAGATCGCGGCGGATGCGCTCGGGGTGGCCGTCACCTCGCTGTGGCGGAGCAGCCCGGACACGGACCTCACGCCGGACGCGGGCAAGACGTCGGCGTCGCGCCAGACGTTCGTGTCGGGGAACGCGGCGCGGCTCGCGGCGGAGGCGCTCCGACGGCGGATCCTGGCCATGGCCGAGGCGCCGGAGAGCGCCGTCATCGAGGTCCCGGAGCCGGGGCAGGGCGACGGACGGCTGCGCGTCCGGGACGGGGCGTCGGTCTCGGTGATCGAGCTGCGCGAGCTCCCGGTCGGCGCTCGCGGCTGCGTGCTGCTGGACACCGGGACGTACGACCCCCGGACGACGGTCCTCGACGAGGCCGGGCAGGGCGTGCCGTACGAGACGTACGGGTTCGGGGCCCAGCTGGCGCTCGTCGATGTCGACACCGGCCTCGGGACGGTCGTCGTCCGGCGGATCGTCGCGGCCCACGACGTGGGGCGGGCGGTGAACCCGTCGCTCGTGGAGGGCCAGGTCCAGGGCGGGATCGCGCAGGGGCTCGGCATGGCCCTCATGGAGGAGTACGTCCCCGGGCGGACGGACAACCTCCACGACTACCTCATCCCCACGGCCGGCGACGCGCCCGACATCGAGGTGCTGCTCGTGGAGGACCCCGAGCCGTCCGGGCCGTACGGCGCCAAGGGCGTCGGCGAGCCCGCGCTGGTGCCGACCGCGCCCGCGATCCTGGGTGCGATCCGCGACGCGACGGGGGCGCGGATCAGCCGGGTCCCCGCGACCCCGGACCGGGTGCTCGCCGCGATCCGCGAGGCGCGTGCCGGATGATGCAACCGGCGGCCGCCGGTGCGGGTTCTCCGAGTGTGATCACCGTGACCCCGACGCTGGACGACGCCTCGATGCGCGAGGCGGTCGCGGTCCTCTCGGCGCGCGACCCGGCCCTTGCCGACGTCGTGGGCCGCTACGGCCCGCCGCCGATGTGGGCTCGTGAGCCCGGCTTCCCGACGCTGGTGCTGCTGATCCTCGAGCAGCAGGTGTCGCTCGCGTCGGCGGCCGCGGCCTTCGAGCGGCTGGTCACGCGGGCCGGAACGCCGCTCCGACCCACCTCGCTCCTCGCGCTCAGCGACGCGGAGCTGCTCGCGGCCGGCTTCAGCCGCCAGAAGACGCGCTATGCACGGGCGCTGGTGACGGCGATCGAAGAGGGGTCGCTGGATCTCGACGGTCTGGCCGCGCTGGACGATGCCGGCGTCGATGCCGCGCTCACGGCCCTGCCCGGGATCGGACCCTGGACCGCCACGATCTACCGGCTCATGGTGCTGCTCCGCCCCGACGCGTGGCCGATCCACGACATCGCGCTGGCGCAGGCGTACGCCGAGGTCCGCGGGCTCGAGACCCGGCCGCGGCCCGACGAGATGGACGCGCTCGCCGAAAGCTGGCGGCCCTGGCGGGCCGTCGCCGCCCGCATCCTGTGGCACCACTACCTGTCGGTCCGGGCGGACCGGCGGGCCGCGAACGGCCGCACGACGGCGCGCTGACCCGCGCGTCCCGACCGGGACGAGCTACCTCCTGGGCGCCCGCCCCGTCTCGCGGTCGCCGATGATCCGCGCCGCGGCCAGCTTGCCGGGTGCGCCCATCACGCAGCCGCCGGGATGCGTCCCCGACCCGCACTGGTAGTAGCCCGTGATCGGCGTCCGGTAGTCCGCGAACCCCGGCGCCGGCCGGAAGGAGTACATCTGCGGCGCGAGGAACTCGCCCGCGAAGATGTTCCCCTCGGACAGGCCCACGGTCCGCTCGATGTGGAGCGGCGTGACCTCCTCGCGGTGGAGCACGAGGTCCCCGAAGCCCGGGAAGAACGACTCCAGCGTCCGCTGGACGGTGTCGCCGAGGTTCGTCTTCTCCGCGTCCCAGTTGCTCTCCCGCAGGTGGTACGGCGCGTACTGGACGAAGCACGACATCACGTGCTTGCCGGGAGGCGCCATGTCGGGATCGATCGTGCTCTGGAGCGCGCAGTCGAGGTACGGACGCGACGAGTACCAGCCGTACTTGCCCTCGTCGAAGGCGCGCTCGAGGTACTCCATCGACGGCCCGATGTTGGTGAAGCCGCGGTAGTGGTCCTCGCGGCCGGCGAGGGCCGGGTAGACCGGCAGCCCGTCCAGCGCGAAGTTGACCTTGGCGCTCGTCCCCTGGAACCGGAACCGCCCGATCGCGTCCACGAGGTCGGTGGGCAGCTCCCGCGGGTCGACGAGCTCCAGGAACGTGCGCCGCGGGTCGAGCGCGGACACGACGATCGGCGCGTCGTACTCGGTCCCGTCCTCGAGCGCCACGCCGCGCACCCGCCCGCCGTCGGTCCGCACGTGCGTGACCGGCGCCTCGAGGCGGATGTCGGCGCCGAACGCGGCCGCGGCCCGCGACAGCACCTGGGTGAACCCGCCGTTGCCGCCCTTGTGGAACGCCCAGGCGCCGAACTCGCCGTCGTGCTCGCCCAGTAGGTGGTACAGGAGCACGAGGCCGCTGCCCTGGGAGTAGGGCCCGACCCTCGTCCCGATGATCGACGAAGACGCGAGGTATCCCTTGAGGATGTCGCTCTCGAAGTAGTCGTCGAGGAAGTCCGCCGCGGAGCCCGTGAGCAGCCGCACCGCGTTGTGGAGGACGTCCTTGGGCAGCGCCTTGAACCGGGCGCCGAGGCCCGCCAGGGCCAGCATCTCCTCGGGGTCGTCGCTGAACAGGTTGGGCGGCGGCGCGTCCAGCAGGGGCTTGAGCGCCTGCAGGACCTTGTTCATGTCGTGGTTGTAGCGGTCGTAGGCGTCGGCGTCGTGCTTCGAGTGGCGCGCGATCTCGCGCTGGTTGACGCCATGGTCCTGCCCGATGAGCAGGTAGTCCCCGCTCTCCATCGGCGCGAACGTGGACGACATCAGGAGCGGCATGAAGCCGTGCTTCACGAGGTCCAGGTCGTGGATGATGTCCGGCCGCAGCAGGCTCAGCGCGTACGAGAAGGTCGTGAAGCTGAAGCCCGGCCACAGCTCCTCGGTGATCGCCGCGCCGCCCACGAGGTGACGCCGCTCGAGGATCAGGACCTTCAGCCCCGACTTCGCGAGGTACGCGCCGTTGACGAGGCCGTTGTGCCCGCCGCCGACGATGATCGCGTCGTACGCGGTGTCGTTCACGTCCCGGCCGCCCTTCGTCTCGCGGGCGTCCTTCGCCGCCCGGGTGTCCTTCTTGCTCATGTCAGGCCGTCTTCCGGGCCGGGTTGTACAGCGGCATGCGCGCGGTCTGCGCGGCCACGTGGACGTAGTGGTGGCTCACCGGGATCTCGATGTTGACCCTGGTCCCGGGCGCGGCCGAGGCGACGGGCACCCGCACGATCGCGATGTGCCGCTGGAGCACCGGGGAGTACATGAAGCTCGACGCGTACCCCACCTGCGCCCCGTCGTCGTCGTACACGTACATCTCCTCCTGGACGGGGGTGTGGTCCTTGGGCGGGATGAGCCCGGCCTCGTCGTGGACCCGGTCCCAGTCGCGCCAGTCCACGACGAGCCCGGTCGTCCGGAAGCGGGAGGTCCCGTCCGCCACCTCGCGCCGGATGGCGTCGCGGCCGATGAACCGCCGGTCGTCCTCCGCGATGCCCCGCAGCATCCAGCCGAGCCCCATCTCGTGGGGCGTCGCCCGGTCCGCGTCGGTCCAGGCGAAGCGGCTGTTGTGGAAGTCGACGTCGAGCAGCAGGAGCCCGGCCTCGATGCGGGTCATGTACAGCGCCTGGAGCCCGAACGGCAGCACGCCGTAGCCGCGGCACGCCTCCCACACGGCGTCCCAGACCGCGAGCGCGTCGTCGGCCTTCGCCCACACCTCGTAGCCCAGGTCGCCCGTGAACCCGGTCCGTGACACGGTCACCTTGCGGCCGGCGATCCTCGCCTTCGTCAGCTCGAAGTAGTCGAGGCGGTCGATGGCGCCGTCGAGGCTCGCGAGCAGCCGCCGCGACCGGGGGCCCTGGAGCGACAGGACCGCCCACTGCTCGGACACGTCCTCGATCCGGACGTCGTCGCGGCGGCCGACGAGGTCGGCGAAGTAGGCGAAGTTGGGCTCGGCCGCCGTGAGCACGAACTCGTCCTTGCCGTGGCGCAGCAGCACGCCGTCCTCGACGATGAACCCGCGGTCATCGCACCACAGCGTGTACTGCGCGCGGCCCGGCTCCAGCGTCCTCGGGTCCCGGGCGAGCACGCCCGCGAGGAACGCCTCCGCGCCGTGGCCGGTGAACCGGTACTTGAACAGCGGCGACGTGTCGAACAGGCCCGCGGCGTTCCTGACGGCGAAGTACTCGAACTTCTCGGACAGGCTGTACTTCTCGGCGGCCAGGTAGCCGGACCAGTGACTCCACAGGCCGGACTCGTTGAGCGCCCCCGTGCGCTCGTGGAACGGGGTCGTGCGGATCATGCGCCCTCGCTCGTGCCTCCTCGACGATCGCGCCCACGGTACCCGCGCATGGACACCGGCGGGGAGGCGTGTTGCTGCCTGCGCACCAACCGGCAGGAAGCGCGCGCGATCCGGGCCGCCCGCACGCGCGTTCTGGGGGCCCGATGCCCGGGGTCAGACGGGCGCGAGGACGTCCTCGGCGCGCTCGTCGTCGGCCTGGGACGAGATGCCCCAGCCGCCGAACAGGGCCATGCCCTCGATGCGCAGCGTCGGGGCCTCGGGCGCGCGCTGCCGGGCGGGCCGTGCGTCGCCGGCGCCGCCGATGCCGGCGACGTGCGTCTCGACGTTCCACTCCTCGGGGACGATCAGGTTGCCGCCGCCGAACAGCGCGTTCACCTCGATCGTGGCGCCCATCGGGTCCAGCGTGGCATCGCGCAGGTCCAGCGTGCCGCCACCGAACCACGTCTCCACGCGGCCGCCGCGGAACGCGGTCGACGTGCTCTTGAAGTCGAGCGGGGCGAACGCCGCGACGAGATCCACCTCGTCGGCGTCCGGCTCCTGCGGGACCACCTGGCGCTTCTTGACGAAGGCGAGGCCCATCGCCGCGAACAGGAACACGAACCATGCGAACAGGAGCGCTGCCACGAGGCGGCCGATCGATCCGAGCATCTGCGGACCCCCAGTCCATCGGGCGACGGATCGGGTCCGTCGCGTGCTGGACAAGGATCGCGCGGACGGGCGCAGCGGTCCAGTGCCTCGGCATCGCCGCCCCGGCGGGGTGCGCGATTCGGGTCTCCGGGGTGCGCCGTGCTAGGCTTCGCAGGTCACTTCGTGCTCGATGGGCGCGCCGGTCAGCGCCCGCGGTCAGCCAGACCGCCTGATCCCGATCAACCACCAAGCGCCCTGACCGGGCCCCGCAGATGCGGGAAGGGCCCGTCAGGAGCGTCTCTCCCCATGTCCTTCGATGGTCTCGGGCTGTCGCCCGAGCTCCTCCGTGCCGTGTCCGAAGAGGGCTACACGGAACCCACCCCCGTCCAGGCCGCCGCGATCCCCGTGGTCCTCGAGGGCCGCGACGTCCTCGCCGGCGCCCAGACCGGGACCGGCAAGACCGCCGCCTTCGTGCTGCCGGTCATCCAGACCCTCCACGCCACCCGGCGCGACCCGGCTGCCGCCCGCCACCCGATCCGCGTGCTCGTCGTCGTGCCGACACGCGAGCTGTGCATCCAGGTCGAGGAGAGCGTCCGGACCTACGGCAAGCACCGCCCGATTCGCTCGGCGACCGTCTACGGCGGCGTCGGGTTCGGCCCGCAGGTCTCGAAGCTCCGAGCGGGCCCCGAGATCGTCGTCGCCACCCCGGGCCGGCTGCTGGATCACGTGAGCCAGCGCACGATCGACCTGTCGCATGTCGAGGTCCTCATCCTGGACGAGGCTGACCGCCTCCTCGACATGGGCTTCATCCGGGACATCCGGCGGATCATCGACCTGCTGCCGAAGCAGCGCCAGAACCTCCTGTTCTCGGCCACGTTCTCGGACGACGTCCGGCAGCTCGCCGACGGCCTGCTCCACGATCCGGCCAAGATCCAGGTCACGCCCCGCAACACCACCGCGGAGCTGATCGACCAGCTGGTGATCCCCGTGGACCGCGAGCGCAAGCGCGACCTCGTCCGCGAGCTCGTGGCGCTCGGACGCGTCAAGCAGGCGCTGGTGTTCACCCGGACCAAGCACGGCGCCAACCGCCTC
Source organism: Chloroflexota bacterium (assembly GCA_025935655.1). Taxonomy (GTDB): domain Bacteria; phylum Chloroflexota; class Limnocylindria; order Limnocylindrales; family CSP1-4; genus CAIXZV01. Next base: position 18,535 of record JAICUV010000024.1, read on the forward strand.
GCCGAGAACCTCGGCAAGGACGGCATCAAGGCTGCCGCGATCCACGGCAACAAGAGCCAGAACCAGCGGGTGAAGGCGCTCGACGACTTCAAGGCCGGCCGGGTCGACATCCTCGTCGCGACCGACGTGGCGGCCCGCGGTCTCGACATCGAGCAGCTCCCGCACGTCATCAACTACGAGCTGCCGATGGTCCCCGAGGACTACGTCCACCGGATCGGCCGAACCGGCCGGGCGGGGGTGGACGGGCAGGCGATCTCGCTCGTGTGCGTGGACGAGAAGCCGCTCCTCCAGGAGATCCAGCAGCTGCTGCGCAAGGCGATCCCGACCGAGACGATCGCGGGCTTCGAGCCCGACCGCTCGATCCGCCCGGAGCCCATCCGCCTGCGCTCCACGCCGGCCGAGCGGGCCGAGCAGGCCGCGCGCCGCGCGGCAGCCGGCGGCGGTGGCGGTCGTGGCCGCGGTGGTCGACCCGGCGCGGGCCGCCCGAGCGCCGCGGGCGCGTACGGATCCGGTCCCTCGAGGCATGCCACCCCGGCTCGCCGCGGTGACGACGCCTTCGTCGCGGGCCCGTCGCGGCCGGACGGCGGCACCGGCAATGCCGCACCTCGTGGCGGCGCCGCCCCGCGTCACGGCGCCGGGCCGCGCCGATCGGGCCGCGGACGGCCGCCCGGCACGCCCGGCACGGGCTTCGGCAACCAGCCCGTGGCACGGGGCCGCGGCCCGGCGACCGAGCGCACGAGCCCCTACGGCCGGCCCGCGGGCAACGGTCGCCCCGCGGGCAACGGTCGCCCCGGCGGCCCGAGTCACGGTCGTCCGACCGGCGGCGGGCACGCGCAGAGCGGACACGCGTCGAGCGGCCACCCGTCGGGCGGCCACGGCGGCACCTCGCACGGCCAGCCGCGCGCACTCCCCGGGGAGCGCATCAACCGCCTCGGTTAGTCGCCCGGGCTGGTCCGGCTCGCTCCGGGTGCTTGCCCGGCGCGCTCCGGCTGCTTGCCCGGCGCTCGCCGCCGCTCGCCCGGCGGGCCCAGCGCACGGCCGCTCGCTCGTCGCGGCCTCCCACCCGGCGCGGCCTTCCACCCAGCGCGGCCCTCGCTCGTCGCGGCCGCTCGCCCGGCGCGGCTCCCACCCGGCGGCTGAACGATGGCGTCACATCCTCCGCCCGCCCGCTGAGCGGGCGATCCGTGGCATGACGCTGCCCAGGCGCCACCGATCAACCGCCACCCGGGCGGATCGTGGCGACGCAGCCACGGTTCGGCCGCCTGGCGGTTGGCGCCTCGGGAGGCGGGGCGGCGTGACGGTTGGCGCGTCGGTGCGCGCGGACGGGACGCGCGGACGCGCGAGCCGCCTCAGCCCGCGGGGGCGATCCTCGGCACCGACGACGAGGCCAGCCGCTCCTCGAACCGCTTCGCGGCCCGGTCGAGCTTGTCGAGGTGCTCGGCCAGCAGCCGGCGCGCCTCCTCCGCGGCCGCGTCGAGCCCGGACAACTCGAACACGCCCCAGTACTTGATCACCGGCAGCAGGACCTCGTCGCGGTGGACGCGCAGGTCGTAGATCCCGGCCTTCGCGATGTCCGCCGCCTTGCGCAGGAAGTTCGGGATGCCGGCGCCCGGCATCTGGAACGACAGGACCTCGTCGACGATGGCGCGCACGGCCGCGGACGGCTCGATCGCGATCGCCGCCTTGAGGATGTCCCGGTAGAACACCATGTGCAGGTTCTCGTCGGCCGCGATGCGGACCATGATCCGGTCGGCGACCGGGTCGTCCGAGTAGCGCCCGGTGTTGCGGTGGCTGATCCGCGTCGCCAGCTCCTGGAACGCGACGTACGCCAGCCCGTGGAGCGTGTCCGGTGACGAGCGGTCGTAGCCCTGCTGGAGCTGCGCCATGCGGCCACGCTCGAGCAGCATCGGGTCGATGTTCCGGGTGACCATCAGGTAGTCGCGGAGCACGATCGCGTGCCGCCCCTCCTCCGCCGTCCAGCGCCCGACCCAGTTGAGCCACGCGCCGTCGCCCTTGCCGAACATCCCGTGGATCAGCCGGTGGTAGCTCGGCAGGTTGTCCTCGGTCAGGAGGCCGATCTCGAACGACGTCTGCGCGACACCCGTGAGGCGCGGCTGGTCCGGGGTCCACGGCTCCTTGTCGAAGTCCCGGCCCAGGCGGTACGGGATGAAGTCGTGGGGGAACCACTCCTGGGCCACCTTCAGGTGGCGATCCATCAACCGGCCGGCCTCGTCTTCGAGCTCCTCGAGCAGGCGGCGGTCGAGGGCCGGGATGTCGGCCTGGGGCGTCGTGTCGTCGGTCATGGGACTCCAGTGGGAGCGGGGTTGCCGGGGCTTGGGAGGCTGCCGGCGGGACGACCGGTCGACGCAGCCTATCCCGCCCCGGGATCTCGTGCGCTGGGGCATCGGTGCAGAGGTGCAGCGAGGGTGCTCCTGGAGGCGCTGGGTCAGCGCCGCGAGGCACCGTGCGGCGGCCCGGGCGACCGGGTGCACCGCCGGTTGCCCGTATGCTTCCCCCATGCCGCTCTACCGCCTCGCCGGACCACTGCCCATCCTCGACGGGCCGATCGTCCTCGCGGCATTCGACGGGTGGGTGGACGCGGGGTCCGCGGCCACGACCGCCCTCACGGCCATCGCCCACGGCGGCACGCGCGTCGCCGACTTCGATCCCGACGAGCTGTTCGACTACCGCTCGCGGCGCCCCACCCTCGAGATCCGCGACGGGCGCCTGTCCTCCCTCGCCTGGCCCGAGGTCACCCTCACCCACGTGCGTCACGGCGGCCGCGACCTCCTGGTGCTGACCGGCGCGGAGCCTGACGACCGCTGGCACCGGTTCGGCGCGGACGTGTTCGAGCTCCTCGGGCTGCTCGACGTCCGCAGCTGGGTGAGCCTGGGTGCGATCCCGGCCGCCGTCCCGCACACGCGACCGGTCCCGATCCTGGGCACCGAGGCACGCCCGGGACTGCTCAAGGGCGGCGTGGCCCCGGGACCGACCGGCATCCTCCGCGTCCCGTCGGCGGCGCTGTCATGGCTCGAGATGGCGGCAGGCGAGGCGGGCATGGCCGCGGTCGGCTACTTCGCCCAGATCCCGCACTACGTCTCGGGCCCGTACGCGATCGCGGCGGTCGAGCTGCTCCGTGCCGTGGAGCGGCACCTCGACATCGAGCTGCCACGCGGCGACCCCGCGGACGCGGCGCGGGCGCTGCGCGTGCGTCTCGACGCGGCGGCGGCCGCGGACGAGACCACGCACACCTACGTGGAGCGGCTGGAATCCATGGTCGACGAGTCGCGGCTGCCCGAGGGCGACGACCTGATCACCGAGATCGAGCGCTTCCTGCGCGACCGGAACCCGGGCGAGGCCTAGTAGCGCTCGCGCCTGATCGTCA
>JAICUV010000097.1 GCA_025935655.1 Chloroflexota bacterium
CGGGTCGCCGTCACGCGCGACCCGCAGAATCCGCTCCTTGATCTCGTTCGTGATGTGCGGGATGACCTGGACGGTGCCGCCGAGGTAGTCCCCGCGGCGCTCCTTCGCGATGACCGCCTGGTAGATGCGGCCGGTGGTGACGTTGGAGCCCTGGGTCAGGTTCTCGTCGATGAACCGCTCGTAGTGGCCCAGGTCCAGGTCCGTCTCGGCGCCGTCGTCGGTGACGAACACCTCGCCGTGCTGGTAGGGGGACATCGTCCCCGGGTCCACGTTGATGTACGGGTCCAGCTTGAGGATGGAGACCTTGAGACCGCGTGCCTTGAACAGGCGACCGGCGCTGGCGGCGGTGATGCCCTTGCCGAGGGAGGAGGTGACTCCTCCGGTCACAAAGACATACTTCGCCATGGGTCGGGTCCTCCGGGGGTTTTTCCAATGCTATCGAATCGGCGGCCCCGAAACAAGGTTGTCGTGTGGTCGCGGGCGCCGAGCGGGCGGTCGCAGGGGCCGCGGTCGCAGGGGCCGCGCTCTCGACCCGCCGGCCAGCCGGGGTCGCCACCCGCCCGCCGGCCGAACGATGGCGCGGAAGCATCCAGTCGACCGGCGGACGGGCATCGCATGGCAGGGACGTCTCCGGGTGCGACAGGGCGCCCGCTCCGCGACACATCGATGGCACGCTGCCATCGATCACCCGCTCGGCGGGCGGGGATGCGGGCGTTGGGCGGGCGGGGATGCGGGCCTTGGGCGGGCGGGCTGCCGCCAGCGCCACGGTGGTCAGGGAATGAGCGGCACGGATCCCCAGTCCACCTGGTGCTCCTCGCCATGGCCGTCGCCGGCCCACTGGCGGTTCGAGCCGTCGGCGTCCATCACCTGGAGGCCGAACCAGAAGCCGTCCTCGTCGCGGTAGCTCGCGTGGCTGAAGGCGATCTTCGTCCCGTCCGGCGACCACGCTGGGTTGAACGACTCCTCGTACCAGACGCTGTTCTCGCGCGCCGGCCCGGTGAACCCATGGTCGGTCGTGAGGTCCTTGAGATGGGTCCCGTCGACATTCACGACGCCAACGTCCCCGATGTTGCCGATATGGGTGGGCTGTGCGGCGAACACCAGCCTGGTGCCGTCCGGCGACCAGTCGGCGTCCGTCGCGTGGATGCCCCACGGCGTCACCTGTCGGAGATCGGTGCCGTCTGGCCGGACGGTGAACAGGGCGGCCTGCTCGGCAACGTACCGCCCCATGCGGAGCTCGCGGCCTCCCCGGTACTCGCTGAAGGCGATCCGCGACCCGTCCGGGGAGTACCGGGCGAGCTCCTGCCACGACGACTTCGCGGGCAGCTTCGTCACGCGCACCGGCTGGCCGGACCCATCGCTGCGGATGCGGTAGATGCCCTGGCCGGCCGGGTAGCTGGCGCGATCGGATGCGAACACGAGCCACTTCCCGTCCGGCGACCACGCCGGATTGCCGTTGTACCCGACGGAGTCGGTCACCTTGTGCACGTCGCTGCCGTCGACTGCCATCGTGTAGATGTCCATGATCTCGATGCCATCCGTCGGATCCGGGTCCGAGCGGTGGCTGGCGAACGCGATCCGGGTGCCATCCGGGGACCAGCTGGGCATCCAGTTGTCGCTGGGTCCGAACGTGAGCTGGACCTGGCGGGTGAGGTCCGGGTTGGCCGTCCAGATCTGGAACTGGCCGTTGCCATCGAAGCGCATGAAGGCGATGCGGCCGTTGGGGCCGGGCTGGGTCGCGGACGCGGATCCCGCCGCCATGACGACGGCTGCGAGCGCGATCAGCGCGGCCCGCGAGGCGTGCAGGGACAAGGACGTCACTGTCTCTCCTTGGGGGCTGGGTTGGGCGCCCGCGGAGCCGCAGGCGCCCGGGCCTACTCGGCGGGGATATCGGCGGGGATGCGGATGGAGTCGATGATCGGCTTCTCGGCCTCGGTCGAGCCGAGCGGCGAGATGATGAACATGAACGTGTCCTCGCCAACGTCGACGAGATACATGCCTCGGTCGCAATGCCGGTCATGGGAGTGAGATGCTGTCCACGGCCGAAGTGTCCCAGAGGAGGTTTCGTGGAGTTCACCGACGTCGTCATGAAGCGCCGGGCCGTCCGCCGGTTCGAGGAGGGCGGCGTCGAGCCGGAGGTCATCGAGCGCATCGCGCGGCTCGCCCAACGGACGCCGTCGGCGGGGTTCAGCCAGGGCCAACGACTGATCGTGGTCACGGACCCGGCCGCACGCCGCGAGGTCGCGCGGATCTGCGGCGAGGAGTTCTACGTCGACGACTTCGGCCCGTGGATCAGCGAGTGCGCCGCGCAGTTCATCCCGTGCGTCAGCGAGGACATCTACCACCGCCGGTACCAGGAGCCCGACAAGATCGACGAGGACGGCAACGAGATCGAGTGGCCGGTGCCGTTCTGGTGGGTCGACATCGGCGCGACGATGCAGAACATCATGCTCGCGGCCGTGAACGAGGGCCTCGGCTGCGGGTTCGTCGGGCCCGACATCGAGCCGCTCAGGGCGCACCTCGGGATCCCGGCCGAGTTCACGCCGATCGGGGTGATGCCGGTGGGGCGGCCGCTCCCCGACGTCCGCTCGCCGAGCCTCAAGCGGGGCTGGGTGCCGTTCGAGGAGTTCGCCCGCTGGGACCGCTGGGACTGACGCGCCGGCCGGCGACGGCAACGCGTGGCTCGCGACTCCGGTGTGAGTCAGATGGCGGGCCTCCACGCAGCGGTCGACGCCCAAACCCGGGGTTCAGGGCGCGGTCCCTGCACGGAGCGGCTCGATTTGACCCACACGCGAGTCAGGCCTGCGGGCGACGGGCGATGGCGCGAAGACGGGGCGAAGGGGCGATCGGCGAAGGGCCGACGTCGACCGCGAGACCAGTGAGCTTGCGAACCCCTACGCGTGCGGCGGGTCGATCCGACCGGGCCCCCAGACCTCCGCGCCGCAGAACAGCGGCCGCGCGACCGGCCCCGGCAGCGACGCCGGGTCCCCTGCGAACGCGGCCAGCTCCCCCTCCAGCCACCGCTGGATCTCCGAGAACGCGGTCCAGCGCTCGAACGGCCAGTCGCGCTCGCGCATGAACCGCTCGAGCGAGTGCTTCGCGAACACGACGTCCGCGTAGCCGGCTGCGAACCGGTCGGACTCGCCGTCACCCACGAACACGACCCGGCGGCCCGCGGCCTGGTGGGCGAGGACCCGGTTGCGCTTGCACGTCCCGCACACGAAGCAGTCCGGGTTGCCGTTCGGAAAGGCCATGACCTGCCGCCTCCCGTCGAACGCCATCGTCGCCGTGACCACGGGGATCCACGACGCGCCGAGGGCCGCGAGCGCAGGCTCGATGAAGAACCCGAACCCGTCGGACACCACCTCGACCGGGATCCCGGCCGCACGCGCCGCCTCCGCGAACGCGACGAACGACCCGTCGTGCGGCTGGGCGGCGGCCTTCGCGCTGAGGGCGCCAGGGTCGGCGGTGATCAGCCCGGCCTCCCAGGCCATCAGCCTCCGGGAGCCCACGATCCCGGCGTCGTAGGCCGCGACGTGCGACTCCCAGTCGGCGTTCACGAACTCCGCCATCAGGGCGTCCGAGACGTCGGTCTGGGCGATCGTGCCGTCGTAGTCCACGAGGAACGCGATCGGCGGGTCGCCGGGCAGGAGGGGCGGTACGGGCGCGGGCGGGCCCGGCGGGTCGAGCGGCGGATCGGGCAGCGGGTAGCTCACGCGACGGCACCGGACCGCGAGCCGCGGGAGGCGGGCAGGACGCTCGGCCGCCGCGTCAGCCACACGCCGAGCACGATGATCGCGCCGCCCACGACCTGCGCCCAGCCGATCGGCTCGTCGAGGAACAGCGCCCCCAGGATCACGGCGCCGGCCGGCACCAGGAACTGCGTCGCCGTCACGCGGGTGGGGCCCACGAGGCGGATCGCGTTGAACACGAAGACGTTGGCGATGCCCGCGGCGAGCGCTCCGGAGTACACGATCGCGACGATAGCGGGGACGGTGACCGCCGCGGGCGGCGCGCTGACGGCCTCCCAGACCCCGAATGGCGCGAGGACGATGGCCCCGCTGACCACGGTCCAGGCCGTCGCCTGGAGCGGGTCCACGACCCGCATGATCCGGGCTCCCGCGGTGGTGTACACGGCCCACAGGGCCGCGGCGCCGAGCGTCAACGCATCCCCCAGCAGGCTCGCGCCGAGCGACAGCTCGTGGCCCGCCGCCACGACGACGGCGACGCCCGCGAACGAGATCAGCGCCCCGGCCACCTTGGGCGGCGAGAGCACGTCCATCCCGACCGCCCCCGCCAGCAGCGCCACGAACACCGGCGACGCGGCGATGAGCAACGCGGAGTCGCCGGCGGTGATCTGGGTCAGGCCCAGTGTCCACAGGATCTGGTAGGCGCCGAAGCCGAGCGCGCCCATGAGGAACAGCTGCCGGCCATGCCCGCGCGGGAACGCGAACGAGCCTTGCCGGATCCGGAGGACCAGGAGCAGCGTGATCGCGGCCACGACGTACCGGGCCGACGTGAACGTGAGCGGCCCGAGCTGCCCGATCGCCGCCTTGACGACGACGAAGTTCGCCGACCAGATGAGGACCGTGACCAGGACCCCGGTCTCCGCGAGCCGCCGCTGGCGCGGGGTGGCGCGGGCGTGGACGTGCGGGGGCACCGGCGGAGCGGGCTGGTGCGCCTGGCCGTCCGCATCGCGCGCGTCGGTCGGCGCAGACACGAAGACGCCCGCCGTGCCGGCGGGCGTCGACTCGATCTCGGGCTGTCCGTCGGGCCCGTGCTGGGGACCCGGCGAGGGAGGCGTCTCGATCAGATGCCTTCCTGCTCGAGCTCCAGCGCCTCCTCGTCGTCCTCCTCGGTGAGCTTGAGCCACACGAACAGGCCGGCAAGCACGACCAGGGGGATCACGATCAGGGCGCCGAGCGTCACGCCAAGGGCAACGGCGACGGTCCGCAGAGCCTTCATGGGCTGGACCTCCTTCACTACGACGTCTGGGAGACGATTGTGCCCCCTGCGGGGCGCGCTGTCACCCGCCGATCAGCCCTCGGTGCCGCCCCACCCGGGGTCGGTGGGCGGTGCGGCGGGCGGCGGTGCGGGCGTCGCGGTCGGTGCCGGCGGGGCGGCCGGCGAGCCGGCGGCGCTGGGCCTGCCGCGCAGGGTCGGGCCCTGGGACACCAGGCCCTGGATGTCGTCGCGCGTGAACTCCGCGAGGGTGTGGTGCGAGCCCGCCTGGCCGGCGTGATGGAGGCGGACGACGTAGGCGCCCTCCTGTTCGAACAGGAACACGTCGTGCGGCTTCTGCTCGTCCATCCAGCGGCCCATGACCCGCAGCGCGCGCTCGTGGTTGCCGGCATTCGGGCCGGTCGGGGCGCCGGCCCCCCGGCGGGCGACCGCCTCCTCCATGAACTTCGCGATGTCGTCATCGAGGAACGTGAGCGTCTCCTTGGTCACGGTTCCGATCGTGTCCGACCACGCCCCGGCGGACCCGCCCGCCGTGACCAGCCCCTGGACGATGAACCCATCCGGGACCTCGAGCAGGAGGATGTCCCGCATCCCGCGCGCATCGAGGAACGCCCCGATGGACCGGAAGACCTCCTCGAAGTCCTGGCGCGGGCTTCCTTCGTAGATGCGCATCGCCTGCTCCCTCGCTGCGGCGGTCGCCGCACCCGGGTCGAACGCCGGGCCGCTACGAGCCAGTCGTCCGATCGAGCAGACCGAGTTCCCTCGCGTGACGCTCGCTCGATCGGAAGATGGCGGTCGCCGCGAGTGTAGCCAGCGCCCCGGTCACGCACAACGCGAGGATGATCGTCGTCGCGTCCGGCGCGGCGGAACCGGTGACGGCTGTCCACACCGAGCCCTCCCCGCCGATGGAGGACGGCCCATCGGGCAGCACCGCGAGCCGCACGCCGGCGACCCACCACGTGACCGGGTTGATGAGCCCCAGCACCTCGATCGGGTCCGGCAGGACGGCCAGCGGGAACACGACGCCCGTGACGAGGAACAGCGCGCCCGCGAACGCGTCCGGATAGGACCAGCTCTCCTGGCGCGTCTGGAGGCAGATCGCCGCGAGCAGCACGCCGATCGCGAGGATCGGGACGACGCCGAGCGTCACCGAGATCACGAGCAGCGGCCAGTTCACCGTGGCGAGGTCGATCCGCAGCCCGAGCACGATCGTCGCGAACACGAGCGCGACCAGCGTCCCCATGGCACCCGCGGCGAGCCGGGCGCCGCCGCGGCCGACGAGCAGCACGAGGAACGTGGCCGGCGACACGTACAGGTACTTGAGCATCCGGTACCGCTCGCGGTCCTCGAGGACCGACCAGGCGGGCCCCGCGATCCCGGCGACGAGCATCGCCCACAGCGCCGACCCCAGGACGACGAACGTCCGGATCGTGTCGTTGCTGGACCCGGTCGCCCCCGCGCCGATGATCTGGATCATCATCACGAGCAGGAGCAGGCTCGCGATCGGCTTCACGACCGTGTAGATCACGAACAGGATCGGGTCGGTCCAGTTCGCCTCCACCCGCCAGCCGAGGAACAGCGCCGTGCGCAGGGTGCGGGTCGTGTCGGCCAGGCCGGCGCCCTCGGTGCGGGCAGGGTCGAAGGTGGTCCGCCCGCGGTCGAAGCGCGACCGCTCTCGGGTGACGGCGCTCATCGGGCGCTCACTGCCAGCGGATCGACAGGCTGCCGCGGCTGCGGGCCATCCGCTCGATCCGGCGGATCAGCCAGCGGGCGAGCGCCGCGAACACGACGGTCATCGCCGCGAGGATCAGCGCCTCCACCTCGGGCGACGGCGTCCCGGTGATGTACGGCTGGCCCGCGAACACCAGCTGGCGCATCGCGTCCAGCCCAACCGCGAACGGGATCGTGGCGATGGCGAGCGCGCCGATCGCCCCCAGGCGCCCGACCGGGAAGTTGAGCCCGGACACGAAGTACACGGGCTCGATCACCAGGTTGGTCATGTGGAACGCCTCGCGACCCCACAGGAGGAACAGGCTCGCGAGCATCATCCCGAGGCCGTACAGCGCCGACAGCGTGAGGCAGAACACGACGATCACGAGCAGCCACTGCTCCACCTGGAACGTCACCCCGAACACGATCGTGGAGATGACCAGGACCGCGGCCGCTCGCGTGGAGCTCATGACGAGGCCGCCCACCGCCATGCCGAGGAGGATCGCCATGAGGTTCATCGGGGCGGCGAAGTAGAGCTCGAGGTTGCCCTGGCTCTTCTCCCAGTACAGCTGGCCGGCCATCATCCACACGACGTTGAGCCAGAAGGCCGCCATCGCCCCGCCGAGGACGACGAAGCCGACGTACGCGTCCGGCGCCCCGAGCGCGCGGTAGACGAGCACGAACGCGGACGTCGTGAGGAACGGCAGCAGGATCTCGAAGAACAGCCACGACGGCTCGCGAACCATGCCCCGGATGCGCGGATATGCTCGGCCGACGAGCGACCGCAGGTTGTTGGCGAACACCTGGCCGCTCGTCCAGTCGGACGCGGTCCGCGGGTCGGTGCCGCCGCGGGTCGTCGCGAACACCGGGTTCGCGGGTCGCGCCGCCATCAGGCCGCCTCCGCAGGCGCGGGCTCCCGGTCGGGGCCGCCGGCATCGCCGTCGGCCCCGTCGACATCGCCGTCGCTCTCATCGCCGAACCCGCGGCCCACGAGCTCCACGAACACATCCTCGAGGGTGGGCTCGGACTTGCGCAGCGCCAGGATCTGGGAGCCGGTCCCACCGAGCGCGGTGACGACGGCGCCGAGCGCCGCATCGTCGGTCAGCACGAGGTTCACGACGACCCGCTGCGCCGCCGCGTCGACGTCGGCGGCGAGCGCGGCGGACTCCACGCCGGGGAGCCGCGCGAGCGTCTCGGCGCCGCCGTCGAGATGGTCGAGCTCCAGCCGGAAGATCGACTCCCGCTGGACGCGCCGCTTGAGCTCGTCGGGGGTGCCGATGGCGAGAATCCGACCGTGGTCCACGATCGCGATCCGGTCGCACAGCTCGTCGGCCTCGGCCATGTAGTGCGTCGTGAGCAGGACCGTCCGTCCGGGGACCGCGGCCTTCCAGTCGAGCACCAGCTCACGGATCGAGCGCGCCGCGGCGACGTCCAGCCCGAGCGTCGGCTCGTCGAGGAACAGGATCCAGGGGTCGTTCAGCAGACCGCGGGCCATGTTCATCTTCTGGCGCTGGCCGGTGGACAGCGTGCTCACCCGCTGGAGCCGCTGGTCCCCGAGCCCGACCGCCTCGATGAGCTCGTCCACGCGCGCCCACCCCTCGCCCGTGGCCAGGCCGTAGAACTGGCTGAACATCCACAGCTGCTCGCGGACGGTGAGGATCCCGTAGCCCGACTGCTCGCCGCCCGCGACCATGTTCATGATCCGCCGGATCCGGCGCGTCTCCTCGACCACGTCGAAGCCGAAGATCCGAGCCTCGCCGCTGGTCGGGAGGAGGAGCGTCGTCAGGATCTTGATCAGGGTGGTCTTGCCCGCGCCGTTCGGTCCGAGCAGCCCGAAGAACTCGCCCGGCGCGACCTCCAGGTCCACGCCCGCGAGCGCGGTCACGCGGTTCGGCTTGGCGTCGTAGACGCGGCGGACGCCGCGCACGGCGATCGCCGGCGGCAGGGCGGCGCCTTGGGGTTCGACGGACATGGGCAGCCCTCGGCAGGGGGACGGCGGGGTCCGGGAGCGTAGCACGAATCGGCGTCCGATGGAAGATGTCCGTCTAACACCGACGTGAGCGATATCGAACATGCAGCCGGGGCCGGCCGACGCCCCGTCCGCGCCGCGCTAGGCGCGCCCGAGCCGGAGCCGCACGGCCCGCGCCGCGAGCGGCAGCCCGCTGTCGTTGCCGTCGAACACGAGGCGCGTGTGCGCGAGGACGAGATACGACGTGACGTCGTAGAGGACCTGGGCGAGGTCGGTGTCCGGCGGCAGCTCGCCCTTGGCCACGGCCGCCTCGAGGTTCACCCGGAGCCGCTCGACCCAGCCGGACTGGAATGCCGCGACTCGGTCGCGGACGCTGCCGCGCTCGAGCGCGAGGTCGCCGGCCGCGGCATCGAAGAAGCAGCCGCCCGGGAACACCTTGCGCCGCATGTGGTCGAGGTGTGCGTCCGCGAGGGCGATCGCCCCGTCGAGGCCCGTCGGCACCGAGGCCACCTTGTCGTAGACGTCGCGCTCGTAGATCTCCTCGGCGGTCGCGATGGTCGCGAGCTGGAGCTCCTCCTTGGACCCGAAGTGCGCGTACAGGCCGCTCTTGCTGATGCCCACCTCGTCGGCGAGGCGCGCGATCGAGAGATGTCGGATGCCCTCGACGGTGGCCAGTCGCGCCGCCGTCTCGAGGATCTCGCGGCGTGTCCGCTCCCCGTCGCTGCGGGTGGCCCGGAGGACCTTGGTGGGAGGCATACGTCATTTGTCTCCACGATTCGGCGGCGGGTGTCCATGCGGAACGTAGCACGACCGTTCGTACTCTTCTGGCGGCCACTTAGCACGACCGGTCGTACTTACACCCCGACCGTTCCCAGCGCCCGGAGTTCACCCCGATGCTCATGTCCAACCCCGTGGATCCCTCCCAGGCGATCCGGATCCACTACCAGAGCCCAGCCGGCCCGGCGTCCGCGTTCCCGCGCGACGACGAGGGTGGCCTGGGCGCGTCGCTCAAGCTGCTCGCGGCGGCCGCGCTGCTCGCGACGGGCTACGTCATCGGCGGCTTCGCGGTGGCGACCCCGGCGACGGACGCCCCGGTCCCCGTCGGGGCCGGCGGCGGCGTCAGCGGCCCGGTGTCCAAGCTCGGCGGCCAGCCCGTCGGCAACGACCCGGTCCCCGGCGAGTTCCGCCTGGGTCCCGGCAACGAGCCGGCCCCCGGCGTCGTCGTGCGGCTCGCCCTGCCCGAGCCCTACCCCGGCGACTTCCGGCTCTCGCCCGGCAACCTCCAGCCGGTCGGCGTCGCCGGCCGGTAGCCCCACCACACTCGCGCCGGTCCGGACCGCCCCCGGGCCGGCGCATCCGCGTGCCCGGCGGCCGGCCGCGTTCGCGCAGCCCGAACCGCGGTCAGCCCAGGAGCGCCCTCGCCAGCTCGCCGCCGGTCCTGGCGTTGTTGACGATGAGGGCGACGTTCGCCTTGACCGACGCGCCGTCCGTGAGCGCGGCGACGCGGGCCAGGAGCCACGGCGTCACGGCGGCCCCGGTGACCCCAGTGTGCTCGGCCTCCCGGATCGCCTGCTCGATCGCCTCGCGGGCCAGCTCGTCGTCGAGCGCGTCCGCCTCGGGGACGGGGTTGCAGATGACCAGCCCGGACTCCAGGCCCATGGCCTCGTGGGCGCGGATGACCTCGGCAGCTGCCGCGACGTCGGGGACGGAGACGGGCGCCGGAATCGTCGACCGCCGGGCGTAGAAGCCGGGGATGACGTCGATGCCGAGCGCGACGACGGGCACGCCGCGCGTCTCGAGGTACTCGAGCGTGAGCGGCACGTCGAGGATCGCCTTGGGCCCGGCGCACACGACCGCGACCGGCGTCCGGGCCAGCTCGTCAAGGTCCGCGGAGATGTCGAACGTCGGGGCGTGCCTGCCCGCGGCCGTGCCCAGCGCGCCGCGATGGACGCCGCCGATGCCACCCGTGGAGAAGACCCGGATCCCCGAGGCGTGGGCCGCGATCATCGTCGCGGCGACGGTCGTCGCGCCCCAGCCGCCGGACGCGATCACCGCGCCCAGGTTGGGCCGCGAGACCTTGCGCACCGAGCCGTGGGGCGCGGTCGCGAGCTGTTCCAGCTCGTCCGCGGACAGGCCGACGAGCAGCCGGCCCTCGTTGAGCGCCACGGTCGCCGGGACCGCGCCGGTGGACCGGATCGCCTGCTCCGAGGCCGTCGCCACCTCGACGTTGTGCGGGTACGCGAGCCCGTGGCTGATGAGCGTGGACTCGAGGGCGACGACGGGCGTCCCGGACGCGAGCGCGTCCGCGACCTCGGGGGCGATGGCAAGACGGTCGGGCGTGATCATGGACCTGAAGATACGTCCGGGGACCGGCGCGTGCACCCGGGCCGGACGCGGACCCGCCGGCCGGTCTAGGCTCCCGACATGGCATCCCGTACCCGGCCCTCGCGCCGCATCCCCCGCCCGCCCGAACCCCGGACCCTGCGCGACCAGGTGGTCCTCGAGGAGCACGATGTCGCGGCCGACGGGTCGTTCGCGGTCGTCTCGCGGCGGACCGTGACCGGTGACCGCTACGTCTCCGACCTGTGGCAGGTCCCGCTCGACGGCGGCCGGCCGCGGCGCCTCACGAACGGGGCGAGCCGCGACAAGCGGCCCCGGGTATCGCCGCACGGGGACCGCGTCGCGTTCACGCGCACGCTGGAGGGCGCCGAGGATCCCGTGCTGATGCTGCTCGACCTCGCGGGCGGCGAACCCGAGGTGCTCGCGCTCGGCGAGCTGTCGCCGGGCGAGCTCGCCTGGTCCCCGGATGGCCGGACGATCGCGTTCACGGCGGAGACGGGCCCGGAGCGCGTCCTCGTCGGCCCGAAGCCGAAGCGCGGGGAGCAGGCGCGCGCCCGGCACGTCACGACGATCGACTACCGCTGGGACGAGGAGGACTACCTCGACCGGCGGTCGCAGCTGTTCGTCGTC
>JAICUV010000253.1 GCA_025935655.1 Chloroflexota bacterium
CGGCTGGTACGGCGTCGTGAGCTGGAAATAGTTGTTGTCCGGGTCCGCCAGGGTCGCGATCGCGAAGCCGGGCGCCTCGTCCATCTCGTAGGGCTCGCGAATGACGATCGCGCCGGCGGCCTTCAGCTTCGCGAACTCGCCGTGGACGTCGGGACACTCCATGTTCCAGATCATCCGGCCCGGCTGGGCGTTCGCCCCGTGCACCTCCGAGTGCGCCCCGATCGAGACGAAGCCCTCGCCGAACTGCCAGCCGGCGTAGCCGCCCTCTTGGAAGCCCGGCGGCCCGAACAGCTTCGTGTAGTACTCGACCAGCGCCTCGGGGTTCTCCGACCCGATGAGGATGTTGTTGAAGTTGAAGCTCATGCCTGCCTCCACTCGATGCTCGGGCCAAGGGTAGGCCGGGAGGCGGCGGCAGCCTGTCACGCGCGAAAATCGCAGCACTCTGGATCGAGCGAACGAAGATCGAACGATGGGGCACCTCGGCCAGTCATTGAGGTCGGACGGCGTCCCCGATGGACGCCACGGAGGACGAGCGATTGGATCGCCACCTCGTCGAGCGGGCCCAGCGGGGCGACCGGGACGCGTTCGCCGTCCTGGCGCGCACTCGCTCCGATCGGCTCATGGCGATCGCCCATCGGATTCTCCGGGATGTCGGACGAGCCGAGGACGCAGTGCAGCAGACGCTGGTGATCGCCTGGCGTGACCTGCGCAGCCTCCGCGATCCGGATCGATTCGACGCCTGGTTGCGGCGATTGCTCGTCAATGCCACCTACGACGAGGCGCGCCGGGCGAAGGCCTGGAACGCCCGCATCCGTGAGCTGCCGGCCGACGGGCCGTGGAGCCCGGACGCTTCAAGGGACGTCGAAGAGCGGGACCGCCTCGACCGTGGCTTTCGCCAACTGCCGGTCGACCAGCGGGCCATCCTCGTGTTCACCCACTACCTCGGGCTGACCCCGACGGAGATCGCCGAACAGCTGGAGATCCCCGTGGGAACCGCCCGATCGAGACTCCACTACGCCCACCGTGCGATGCGCGCAGCCATCGAGGCTGACGACCGCATCGACGTGGTGGCGGGAGGGCGAACCCGATGACCGATTCGCGACGGCTCGACCGCGCGCTCGATGCCTACCTGGCTGATGGCGTCAACGAGCTTGCCGACCGTGTCCTCGAAGCCGCTCTCATGGAGATCGACCACACCGATCAGCGCCGCCACCTGCTGGCGTCGCGGAGGTTCCGAACCATGACGATGCAGATGCGGCTCGCTGGCGCTGCCCTCGTGGCCGTCCTCGCGGCCGCGGGGTTGTTCTACATCCTCAAACCGAACCAGTCCGTCGGGCCGCCGGCAACGCCGTCGCAGCCATCTTCGACCCTCGCCACGCTGGGGAGCTCGCCGCCCGTCTCGCCCGAGGCCCCCCAGGCGGCGTGGACCGTCGTGGGCGCGCCGACGGTCGATCACAACAACAACGGCAACGTCATCGGCCTCGCCGATGGTCGCGTGCTGGCGGTCGGTGGGAGCAACCCGCCCTCGAAGATCGCCGAGATCTACGACCCGGCAACCGGGACCTGGCAGGCCACCGGCTCGATGAGCGTCGGCCGGTCCTACGCGGTGGCGGCCCGCCTCAGCGATGGCCGCGTCCTCGTGGCCGGCGGCGCATCGGTCTCCGGGGCCACGCTGACCACGGCCGAGATCTGGGACCCCGCGACCGGAGCCTGGACATCGACCGGCAAGCTCAACGTCGGGCGGGGACAGGCCTTCGGCACCACGCTGAAGGACGGGCGCGTGCTGGTCGGGGGCGGCGGGAACGAGGCGTCCAGCCGGTCGGTGGAGATCTACGACCCGGCGAGCGGCAGCTGGTCAAAGACGGGGTCGCTGCTGGTCGGACGCGCCAGCGCGCAGATTCCGACCGTGCTCTCGGACGGCCGAGTCCTGGTCGTCGGCGGGTTCACCGCGGACCCGCGCGAAGCGGAGCTGTTCGATCCCGTCACCGGGACCTGGACGGCAACGGGCCGCGCGGATACGCCGAAGGGTGATGAGACCACCGCGGTCGCGTTGCCGGATGGGCGCGTGCTCTTCTTCTCCGGCTCGCCGGCCTCCGGCGACATCTACGACGCTGCCGCGGGGACATGGACGCCCGCTCCAGCGCTCGCCGCAACGCACGGTGACTACCTTGCATCGACCGTGCTGTCCGATGGTCGCGTGCTCCTGGTTGCCGGCGGCCAGGCCGGGGAGGCGGCTGCAGCAGAGATCTTCGATCCAGTCGCGTCCGCGTGGAGCAGCGCCGGATCGACGGCGTCCGCGAGCGATCCCGGGTCGCCTGGCGGCACGGTTTCGGCGTCATTCATCCGCGCCGCCGTCCGTCTGCCGGACGGGTCCGTCCTGGTCATCGGTGCTTCGGCGGCCGCGGGCGGCGTGCCCCTCGCGGAGGTGTATCGACCCAGCTGAGTTCGCGAAGTTGCAGCGCCCGGACGGCACACGCCGCCGGGCGCCTTTTTCTGACTCGAGGGCGGCGGGAAAAGCGGCGAACTCGGGAGGTTGAGGTCGAGGTACTCGCCGCCGCCCCGCGGTGGCCCCGTTCCGGCACTCGTCCTCGGCCGTAAGCGAGCGTCGGCTCCGTGTGACACTGAAGCGGTAGGCTCCGGCCGTGCCACCCGAGGAGCGCGAGCCGCCGTTCACGACCCGCCCGACGATCATGGCGCGCCGCGGCGTCGTGACCTCCGGGCACTACCTCGCGTCGCAGATCGGGCTCGAGGTGCTCGCCCGAGGCGGGAACGCCATCGACGCCGGGGTCGCCACGGCCTTCGCGCTGACGCTGCTCAAGCCGCAGGAGTGCGGCATCGGCGGCGAGTGCCCGATCCTCGTCTTCCAGCCGGAAGGCGCTCGCGGACGGCGAACGGATCGAGATGGTCGGCCGAACCCCTATGTGATCAGCGGCCAGGGCCGCGCCCCGCAGTCGATGTCGATCGCCCGCGTTCGCGAGCTGGGCCTGAGCGACGTCCCCGGCAGCGGTCTGATCGCCGCGGCCGTGCCCGCGACCGCGGGGGCGCTCATCACCGCGCTGCTCGAGTCGGGAACGCTGACGCTCGCGGAGACGCTGGGCCCCGTCGTCGAGCTCGCCCGTGACGGCTTGGCCGTGTATCCGGCGCTCCACCGGACGCTCGCGGCGTTCGAGCGGCGGCTCGGCGGCTGGCCATCGTCGGCGGAGGTGTTCCTCGACAGCGGGGTGCCGGCGGTCGGGCAGATCGTGCGCTTCCCGGCCTGGGCCGCGGCGATGACGCACCTCCTCGATGCCGAGGTCCGGCACGGGAGCGAGGGTCGCGAGGCCGGCCTGCAGGCGGCCATCGATGCCTTCTATCGCGGGCCGATCGCGGAATCCATCGAGCGATTCGTGGCGCCGGCGAGAAGCCCCGGCAACGCCCGCCCGGCCTCCCCCGGCGCCGACCTGCCCGCGTTCCTCGAACCCGCGGATCTCGCCGCCCACCGAACGACCGTCGAGGGACCCGCGGCTTATCGGTACCGCGGCTTGGACGTCTTCAAGTGCCCGCCCTGGAGCCAGGGCCCGGTGTTCCTGCAGCAGCTCGCGCTGCTCGCGGGCCACGACGTCGCCGCACTGGGGCACAACTCGACCGCCTACATCCACCTCGTCGCGGAGGCCGCCAAGCTGGCGTTCGCGGACCGTGAGGCCTTCTACGGCGATCCCGCCTTCGTGGACGTTCCAATCGACCGCCTGCTGTCGGACGCATACAACCGCGAGCGCCGCGCGCTGATCGATCCGGACCGGGCGTCCCTGGAGCTCCGTCCCGGCGCGGGCTCGGCGGCCGGCATTCGCCCGATCGGCGGCGGCGTCAAGGCCGATGGCGACACGACCCACGTCGACGTGATCGATGGCGAGGGCAACCTCTTCACCGCGACCCCGAGTGGCGGCTGGCTGCAGTCGTCGCCGGTCGTGCCGGGACTCGGGTTCCCGCTGGGGACGCGGCTCCAGCAGCTCAACCTGGTGGAGGGCCACCCGAACGCCCTCGCGCCCGGCAAGCGCCCACGCACAACCCTCTCCCCCACCCTCGTGCTGCGCGACGGCGAGCCGCACATGGTCTTCGGCACGGAGGGCGGCGACAACCAGGACCAGTGGACCCTGCAGGTGCTCCTGAACGTCGTCGAGTTCGGGATGGGCCTCCAGGAGGCGCTCGACGCACCGCTGTTCCACTCGACCCACTTCCCAGGATCGTTCTTCCCGCACGAGATGGAGAGAGCTGGCCTGGTCGTGGAGGGCCGGCTCGCGGCGCAGACCGTCGACGCACTCCGGACGATGGGCCACGACGTCGTCGACGACGACGACTGGGCGAGTGGCCAGGTCACGGCGGCGCGGATCACGCCGGAGACCGGGCTGCTCGAGGCGGGCGCGTCTCCTCGGACGATGGCACCGTACGCTGTCGGACGCTGACGACATGCCACGACTGCAAGCCAAGGTCTTCGACACCGACGGCGAGCTGCGGACGTTCCCGCTGGGGCTGACGCAGGTCGTGAGGCTCGGCGACGCCACGGTCGCCCGGGCGGTCTACCAGCCCGGCTGGCGCTGGTCGGAGGTGATGCCCGCCATCGTCCACACGGAGACCTGCCAGCTGCACCACCTCGCCTTCGCGATCGCGGGCGCGCTGCACGCCGAGACGGACGACGGCCAGAAGATCGAGGTCACCGCCGGCGCGATCTACGAGATCCCGCCCGGGCACGACGCCTGGGTCGTCGGGGACGAGCCCTTCGTCACCATCGACTGGACGAGCGCCCACTCCTGGCTCACGCAGGAGACCGGCACGGAGGGCACGATTGTGACCGTCGTGCTCACGGACATCGTCGACTCGACCGCGATCCTGCACCGCATCGGCGATCGAGCCTGGAGCGAGCGGCTCGCGGCCCACAACGCCCAGCTGCGCGGGCAGCTCAACAC
>JAICUV010000062.1 GCA_025935655.1 Chloroflexota bacterium
GACGATCCCGCTCCCCGGCGGACACCTGCCCGCACGCACGGCCCGCAGGATCGCTCCACCGTCGAGCGGCAGCAGGTCGCGCAGGCTCTCGCGGTGCTCGGCGAGCACGCCCCGGTGGTGGTCGCTCCGCGCCAGCACCAGGACGACGAGCTTCGCGCGCGGGTCGTCGCGCACCTTGAGCCGGATCCGCCGCTCGAGCGCCTGCGCATCCCGGACGTGCGACTCGCCCTCGGTGAAGAAGGTGCCGTCCGCGCCCTCCACCACCGCATCCCACGCGCGGAGGTCGCCCCGCATCGGGAGCGGGATCTCCCGCCGCATCCGAAGCCCCGCGCCGAGGCAGCGTTCGAAGCGTGCGAGGAGCGCCAGCTGTGCGCGATCCCGCACGGGCGATCCGGCCGGATAGAGGGTGAGCGCGGGCCGCAGGCCGACCACGCTCGATGCTCGCCAGACCTGCTCGAGGTCGGGGCGCTCGAGCCTGCCGAGCTCCAATCGACTCAGCTGCGACGCCGACATGCCCGCGGCCCGGGCCGCGCCATCGAGGCTGAGGCCGGCGCCGAGGCGCGCGTCGCGCAGCTCGCCCGCGAGCCGGGCCGCGGTCCGGCGAGCGTCCGCGGCCGCCGCGTCACCTCGCCTCGTTCGTGTGCTCATGCACCGATGGTGACGCCGCGCGCTTTGCTGGCGCTTATCGCCTCTCCGAGCCCCGCTGCGGGGCTGATCCTCACACGCGGCGGCGGCGCTGATCCTCACACGGGGCGGCGGCGCTGATCCCCCGCCGCCCGCCCGGCGGCTGAACGGTGGCGCGACCGCGCTCGATCACCCGCGTGGCGGGCAACCGGTAGCGGGCGGAGCGGTCCACGCCATCGGACACCCGCCAGGAGGGCGCGGGATGGCGCGCTGCCACCGTTCAGCCGCGCTGCGGGCGACGGCGCCGAGCAGAGGTCGGGCGACGGCGCCGAGCAGAAGTCGGGCGCAGGGCCGTGTCGGACGCACGGCGTGCCCCGAACGCCACCGCCGGCGCCAGGCCACGGACCCGGGAGCCCGGCGCGCGCAACGAGCACACGGAGCGGGCCCGGCAGAGCGATCATCGGGAGCGACGTCACGCACGGGACCCGGACCCGGAGGAGCACGCGATGGCCAGGACCCTCGATCGGGAGCGCATGGAACGGCTGATGGAGGCCGAGTTCGCGCGGTTCGAGGCGGCCAATCCGACGTCTCGGCAACTGTGGGAGCGGGCGCAGGGCTCCATGCTCGACGGCGTCCCGATGAACTGGATGATCAAGTGGGCGGGCTCCTGGCCGCTGTTCGTGGACGAGGCGCGCGGGGCCCACTTCACCGACGTCGACGGGCACGAGTACGTCGACTTCTGCCTCGGCGACACGGGCGCCATGGCGGGTCACGGCCCAGAGCCGACCATCCGGGCCGTCGAGCGCCAGATGCGCCGTGGGATCACCCACATGCTCCCCACCGAGGACGCGATCGTCGCCGCCGACGAGCTCCAGCGCCGGTTCGGCGTCCGCTGGTGGCAGTTCACGCTGACCGCGACGGACGCGAACCGGTTCGCGATCCGGCTCGCCCGGCACATCACCGGCCGGTCCAAGGTCCTCGTCCACAACCACAACTACCACGGCTCCGTGGACGAGACGTTCGCCAGCCTCCGGCCAGACGGCTCCGTGGGGCCGAGGCGCGGCAACATCGGCAAGCCCGTGGACCTCGCGGAGACGACCCGGGTCGTGGAATTCAACGACCTCGAGGGCCTCGAGCGCGAGCTGGCGCACGGCGACGTGGCGGTCGCGCTGTTCGAGCCCGCGCTCACGAACGTCGGGATCGTGCTCCCCGACCCGGGCTATCACGAGGCGGTCCGCGAGCTCACCCGGCGCTACGACACCCTGCTGATCAACGACGAGACGCACACGATCTGCGCGGGACCTGGCGGCTACACTGGGCTCCACGGCCTCAGGCCGGACATCCTCACGATCGGCAAGACGATCGGCGGCGGGATCCCGGCGGGCGCCTACGGCTTCACGGAGGAGGTCGGCGAGCGCATCCGTGCGTCGATCACCTGGGAGGACTCGGACGTGGGCGGCGTCGGCGGGACGCTGGCGGGCAACGCCCTCAGCCTGGCCGCCATCCGCGCAACCCTCACCGAGGTCCTCACCGACGAGGCGTTCGAGCGCATGATCCCGCTGGCCGAACGGTTCGAGGCCGGCGTCGCCGACGTCCTCCGGCGCTGGGAGGTCCCGTGGCACGTCACGCGGCTCGGCGCCCGATGCGAGTACCACTTCATGCCCGACCTGCCGCGCAACGGGTCGGACCAGGCGGCGCACGACGATGCGGAGCTGGCGCGATTCCTCCACCTGTGGGCGATGAACCGCGGCGTCCTCATGACCCCGTTCCACAACATGGCGCTCATGTCGCCCGCGACGACCGAGCACGACGTGGACACCCATACCGCCGTGTTCGAGGACGCCGTCGCGGCGCTGTTCGGCTGACCGATGCTCCGACGCCCGGCCGTCCTGCTCGCGATCGCGCGGGACGTCGTGGTGGTGATCGGCGCGGTCCTGCTGCTGGTCAACGGCGGCTCGCTCGTGATCCTGGCGATCGCGGCGATCCTCGCGATCGCCCCGTGGGCCGCGATCATCGATGACGCGGAGAAGCCCCGCCGCCGCGACTGAGCCGGCGATGCGGCGGTGACGGCGGGCGTCGGCCGTGACGGACCGGCTACGCTCCCCGACCGGCGGCGCGCAGCCACCAGCGGCGCTCGCGGATCGTCTCGCCGCCGATCTCCTCGTCCAGCAGCTCCCCCGGCTCGAAGCCGCGAGCGACGTAGAACGGCTCGCCCAGCTCGTTGCCCACGAGCACGTCGGCGGAGATGTCGAGGCCCGGATACGCCGCCACGACCCGCTCGAGGAGCGCGGTCCCCAGCCCCGCGCCGCGCGCGCCCGGCCGCGCGTAGAACGCCGCGGTGTGGGCGGGGTCGTCCTCGACGAAGCTCTCGGCGAACGCATCGACGCCGCTGCCGTCGCCGTCGGGACCGGCCGCGACGAACGTGTCGTGGCGGTCGATGCGGCGGGCGACCCGCTCGGGTGCGTATGCCTGCGCGATGAACCGCTCGACGGCATCGACCCCGATCAGGTCGCTGTATGTCGCCCGCCAGGCTGCCTGCGCGACCTCGCGGATGGCCGCAGCGTCCCCCGGCATCGCGCGGCGCACGAGGACGCCGGCCGCCGTCCGCTCGGTGGTGTCCGTCATGCCCGGTGGAGCTCGTCGAGCCGCGCCAGCTCGTCGGCGGCCGTGAGGGGGCGCCGATGCTGGCCGTACGTCGGCGCCTCGGCGTTGAGGCGCCCGATGGCCGCGTTGATCCGCGTGACGAGGCCCTCGAGGTCGGCCCGGTCGCGCCGCCGGGTGTACGGCGACAGGCTTCCCCGCTCGGCGCGCGCGAAGATCGCGTCGCGCTTGGCCAGCAGCTCCCGGACCTCCTTGTCAGCCTCGATCCAGGGCGGTGCCGCCCCCGCGTTGCGCAGGATGCGGAAGGCCATCGCGCGGTCGCCCGCGAACGTCTCGTCCTCCATCGGCAGCGGCTTGCCGGTGAGCGGGAGGTCGTCGAACTTGCCCTCCTCCATCGCTTCGCGGATCTGGCGGTCGACGAGGCTCTCCCAGGTGGGCGCGACCTGGCGCACGCCCTGTTCGTCGATGCGGTTGGGAGGCTTCCGTCCGGGTTCCACGGCGGCAGTCTAGCGGGCCGTCGCGATCCTGCACCGGCGTCCGCGACGGTCCGCGATCGTGACAGGCGAGCTGGCACGGATGCCCCGTACGATGGCCGGGCATGCAGCTCATCGACGGACGGCCGGTCTACGCCGCAACGGATCTCGTGGGCTTCCTGGCGTGCTCGCACCGGCTGGCCCTGGAACGGGCCGCGATGATGGGCCTCGTCGCGAAGCCCATCCGCAACGACCCGTCCATCGAGCTCGTGGCGAAGCGTGGTCTCGAGCACGAGCGCCGCTACCTCGAGGACCTGGTCGCGGAGGGACGACGCGTCGTCCGGATCGAGAAGGACGGGTCCGCGGTCGCCCCGCTGGGCACGGGCGAGGTCACGACCCCGCGTGACGCGGGCGAGGACCTGCGCGAGGCCGCGCGCCAGACGATCGAGGCGATGCGCGGCGGCGCCGACGTCGTCTACCAGGCGACGTTCTTCGACGGGCGCTGGCGCGGCCACGCCGACTTCCTGCTCCGCAGGGACCACGCGGCGGACGAGCCCGACAGCCTGCTCGGCCGGTACCACTACGAGGTCGCCGACACCAAGCTCGCCCGGCACGTGAAGGCGGGCGCGATCCTCCAGATCTGCTCGTACGTGGACATGCTGACGGGCCTCCAGGGGGTCCAGCCCGAGTACCTGTACGTGGTGCTCGGCGGTCGCCAGCGACCGACCGACCGGCAGCGCGTCGACGACTTCATGGCGTACTTCCGCCGGGTCAAGGCGGAGTTCGGGCGGGCGGTCGGCCTGCCGGGTGACGACACCGCCGGGGTCGCCTACCCGCCGGTCGGCACGTACCCGGAGCCCGTCGAGCACTGCGACGTCTGCCGCTGGAACCCCCGCTGCAGGGCCCAGCGCCGCGCGGACGACGACCTCAGCCTGGTCGCCGGCGCGTCCAGCCGCCAGCGGACGGCGCTGAAGGCACGCGGCGTGACCACCAGGCGCGGCCTCGCGGGGCTCCAGCTGCCACTGCGGCCGCCGCTCGAGGGCGTCGGCGCGCAGGCCCTGGAACGGGTCCACGAGCAGGCCCGCATCCAGGTCGAAGGCGAGGACGCGGACGAGGTCCTGTGGGAGCTCCTGCCGGTCGACCGGACGGCCGACGGCGTTCCCGTCGAGGGGCGCGGACTCCTCGGCCTCCCCGAGCCGAGCCCCAACGACCTGTTCCTCGACCTCGAGGGCGATCCGTTCGCGCTCGACGACGGCGTCGACTACCTGTTCGGGATCCTGGAGCCCGGCCGCCTCGAGGAGGATCCGGCGTGGATGGACCCGTCGGGAGCGCCGACGCCGGCGTTCCACGCGATCTGGAGCCTCGACGAGGCCGGGCAGGTCACCTGGGCGTCGGAGAAGTCGGCGTTCGAGCGGACCATCGACCTGATCATGGATCGCTGGGAGCGCGATCCGTCGCTGCATGTCTATCACTACGCCGCCTACGAGCGGACCGCGCTCGGCCGCCTCGCGCAGCGCCACGGGACGCGCGAGCTCGAGGTGGACCGGCTCCTCCGGGGCGGCGTCCTGGTCGACCTGTTCCGCGCGGTCCGCCAGGGCATCCGCGCCAGCGTTGAGAGCTACTCGATCAAGCGGATCGAGCCCCTGTATTCGCTCCACCGCGAGGTCGAGCTCAAGGACGCCGGCTCGAGCATCGTCGCGTTCGAGACCTGGCTGGAGCTCGGCCCGGACGCGCCGGTGGAGGACGCCGACGAGATCCTGCGCGGGATCGCCGGGTACAACCGCGACGACGTCCTGAGCAACTGGCGGCTGCGGGACTGGCTCGAGGACCGGCGGCGCGACCTCCAGGTCCGCGAGCGCGAGATCTTCGCCCGGCCCAACCTGGACGATGGGGCGCCGTCGGCGGAGCTGGGTGCCAAGGACCAGCACGTGCTCGAGCTGATGGAGCGGCTCGCCGGTGACGTGGACCCGGACCCGCTCGTCCGTGCCGCCGACGCCGACGCGAACGGCCGCTGGCTCCTCGCGCAGCTGCTGGCCTGGCACCGGCGCGAGGAGAAGTCCTCGTGGTGGCGCTGGTACGCCCTCCAGAAGATGAGCGAGGAGGAGCTCCTCGGCGAGCGGGAGGCCATCAGCGGGCTCCGCGTCATCGGCGATCCGCGGCCCGAGAAGAAGTCGCTGGTGTGGTCGCTGGGCTTCCCGCCGCAGGAGCACAAGATCGAGCCGGGCGCCGAGGTCACCGACCCCGCGACCGGCAAGGGCGCCGGCGAGATCGTCGCGATCGACGACGTCCGCGGAATCCTCGAGCTCAAGCGTGGGCCGAAGCTGGACGGCGTGCCGCTCCCCCGGTCGGTGATCCTCGATCTCGTCGTCCCCACGCCCGAACAGGCGGAGAGCATCCTCCGCGTCGGGGAGTGGGTCGCGACACACGGACTGTCGACGCCGCGGGCGGTCGCCCCGGGCACGCCGTCGCTCGATGCCGCCCGTGCGCTGCTCCTGCGCCGGCGGCCCGAGCCAGCCCTCGGCCCGGACGGGGACCTCCGGCTGGCCGGCGAGACCGCGCTCGACGCCGGCGTCCGCATCGCGACGGTCCTCGACGGCGCCGTCCTGCCGATCCAGGGCCCCCCGGGCTCCGGCAAGACCCACACGGGGGCGCATATGATCGCGGCGCTCGTCGCCGACGGGCAGAAGGTCGGCGTCGTGGCCAACAGCCACAAGGTGATCGGCAACCTCCTGCGCAAGGTCGCGGAGGAGGCGGCGATCCTCGGTGTGGCGGTCCGCGTCGGCCAGAAGCCGAAGAGCGACGAGCCGCCGACGTTCGCCGGGGCCATCCCGATCAGCGACAACGCGGAGGTCGCGGCGGCGCTCCGGCAGGACCGGATCGACGTCGTGGGCGCCGTCGCGTGGACCTGGGCCCGCGCCGAGATGGCGGGACCCGCGCCGGTGCTCGACGTGCTGTTCGTTGACGAGGCCGGGCAGATGAGCCTCGCGAACGTGCTCGCCTGCGCGCCGGCGGCGCGCTCGATCGTCCTCCTCGGGGACCCGCAGCAGCTCGACCAGCCGACGCAGGGCAGCCACCCGCCGGGCGCCGAGCGCAGCGCGCTGGCCCATCTCCTGGGCGACCGCGCGACGATCGCGCCCACCGACGGCCTGTTCCTCGAGGAGACGTGGCGCCTCCACCCGGCCATCTGCCGGTTCACGTCCGAGGCGTTCTACGCCGGCCGCCTCGGTCCGCGCCCGGGCAACGAGCGCCAGGTCGTGACCACGGACCGTGACACGCTGTTCGCGGACGGCCCGTCGCTCGACGGCGCGGGCGTGCGCCATGTGCCGGTCGAGCACGCGGGCAACGACACCGACTCGGCCGAGGAGGCGGCCGCAGTCGTGGCCCTCGTCCGCGACCTGCTCGCGAGCAACGCTCGCTGGACCGACCCGAAGGGCGTCGTCCGGCCGATGACCGCGGACGACATCGTCGTGGTGGCGCCGTACAACGCGCACGTGGCCACGATCGAGCGCGCGTTCCTCGCGGCCGGCATCCCGGACGCGTTCGTGGGCACCGTCGACCGGTTCCAGGGCCAGGAGCGGCCGGTCAGCGTGTATGCCATGGGCACCTCGGCCCCGGAGGACGCGCCGCGGGGCATGGAGTTCCTGTACTCGCTCAACCGCCTCAACGTCGCCACCTCGCGGGCGCGCTGCGTCGCCACGGTGGTGTGCTCGCCCGCGCTGCTGCGCGTCGCCTGCCGGACGCCTCGCCAGATGCAGCTGGCCAACGGCCTGTGCCTCGCGGTCGAGGCAGCGGGTATCGTCACGCCATGACCACCGCGCCCGCCATCGCCCTGACGCCCAGCGGGCTCACCGCGGCGCGGACCCGTGCCCGGAACACGCTGGTCGCGGGCGTGGCGCTCGGCACCACGGGGCAGATCGCCGCGGTGACCATCGCGACGATCGTCGCCAGGGACCTCCTGGGATCGCAGACGTTCGCCGGCGCGCCTGGCGCGACGATCGTGCTGGGTGCCGCGCTCGGCTCCGTGCTCCTCGCCGCGCTCATGGCGCGCCGGACCCGCCGGATCGGGCTCACGACCGGGTACTCGATCGGCGTCCTCGGAGCGTTGGTCGCCACGGCCGCGGTCGTGACCCGCCAGTTCCCGCTGCTCCTGCTCGGGACCATGCTCATCGGGTTCGGGAACACCGCGAGCAACCTGGCGCGCTATGCGAACGCCGACATGGTCGGCCCGGCGCGCCGGGCGTCGGCGATCGGCGTCGTGGTCTGGGCGTCCACCGTGGGCTCCGTCGTGGGCCCGCTGCTCGCCTCCGTCGGCTCGGACATCGGGATGGGCATCGGCCTGCCGATGTACGCCGGCGCCTACCTCGTGCCGGTCGTGTTCGTCGGCCTCGCCGCGATCCTCTCGTTCACGCTGCTCCGCCCCGACCCGTACGAGCTCGCGGACGCCGAGACGCTCGCCGAGGCGGCGGCCTCGGGGGTCACGACCAGCGAGAGCATCGTCACCATCCTGCGCCGGCCGGGCGTCAGCGCGGCCATCGTCGCGCTCGTGTTCAGCCAGTTCGTGATGGTCCTGATCATGACGATGACCCCGCTCCACATGACCGAGCACGGCCACTCGCTGACGGACGTGGGCATCGTGCTGTCCGCGCACACGCTGGGGATGTTCGCGCTGTCGCCGGTGTCCGGCTGGCTGACGGACCGGTTCGGGCCCATCCCGACGATCTTCCTCGGAACGGGCGTCCTGGCGGCCGCGTCCCTGATGGCCGCGACGGCGCCGCCCGAGGGCGGCGCGCTGCTGCTGCTGGCGCTGTTCCTGCTGGGCCTGGGCTGGAACTTCGGGTTCGTGGCCGGGTCCACGCTCCTGTCCGAGCACCTGGAGCTCCACGAGCGCACGCGGGTCCAGGGCGCCGCGGACGCGCTCATCTGGTCATCGGCCGCGGCGGCCAGCCTCGGGTCCGGCCTGATCATGGCCGGGGTCGGCTACACGGCCCTCGGGGTCCTCGGCGCGGGCGCGGTGATCATCCCGGTCGTCGTCCTCCGAGCCCACCGTCGCGCGACCAGCCACGCGCACGAGCACGCGCATGCCGAGGCGCCCGCCCCGTGAGCCGCGGCGGTCGACACCCGCGCGGTGGCTGAGCGCGCCCACGGCCGTCCGGCGACGCCCACGACGTCCCGGGTCGAGCCCGACGAGTGGGACCCGCGCGACGCGCGCGGCGGCACCTGGGACGCGGTCCTGTTTCCGGGCGTGGACATGCGCGAGGCGACGGTGAGCGGGGCGACGTTCTCGGACTGCACGTTCCGCGACGTCAGGTTCAACGCGTCCGTGTTCCGGGACGTCGCGTTCACGAACTGCACCTTCGTGGGGTGCACCCTGTTCGACGTGCGCTTCGAGGCGTGCAAGCTCGTGGGCGCCCTGTTCGACGGCTGCGAGCTCGGCCTCGTCACGGTCGAGGGCGGCGACTGGTCGCTGGTCGGCCTGCCGGGCGCGGACCTGCGGCGGACGTCCTTCCGCGGGGTCCGCATGCGCGAGGCGGACCTGGCGGGCGCGCGGCTGGATGGCGCGGCCGTGCGCGACACGGACCTGTCCGGCGCCCTGACGCACGGGACGTCGTTCCGGGGCACGGACCTGCGCGGGAGCGACCTGGCCTCGATCGACCCCGTCCGCAGCGACCTCACCGATGCCCTGATCGACCCGGAGCAGGCGATGACGATCGCGGCCGCGCTCGGGATGCGCTTCGCCTAGGACGCGTCCGGGGGCCCGGTCGGCGACCCGGTCCCCGGCCCGGTCGGCGGGCCCGGGTCCGTCTCGCGCCGGCGTCGGAACGCGGTCGCGATCATCGCCACCCCGGCGCCCGCGAGCAGGAGGTCCCGGATGACCTGGTCGGGACCCGCGGGGCTCGCACCGGCTCGCGCCATGAGCGCGTCGAAGGCGGCGAACCCGATCAGCGCGATTCCGGCCGCGAGGTTGACCCACGCGATGCGGCGGCGGCGCACGGGGTCGACGACGGTCGCCCCGCCCGCGGCATCGGCGCGGGTCCGGTCGACGACGCCGTGCCAGATCCGCTCGCCGTCCTCCACGCGATCCGTCGGCGCGAGGCCGATCCGCTTCGCGACGCGCTCCGAGGGGGTGTTCTCCGGGAGGACGTGCGCGGTGATCGTCGAGACGCCCTCGTCCGCCAGTGCCGCGACCATCCCGCGCGCGGCCTCGGTCGCGTACCCGCGGCCCTGCCAGCGCTGCCCGGTGACCCACGCGACGTCCGCGCTCGCCGTCGCGCGCGTGACCGTGGCCTGGACGTAGCCGATCGCCTCGCCCGTCTCCGCGAGCCGGACGATCCAGTTGTGCCACGTCTCGGCACCGTCCGCGGACGCGCCGCGGGCCTGGGCCGTGTAGCGCTCCCGGAGCTCGTCGACGGTCGGGGGCTCGCCGCCGGTGAACACGTACAGGCCCGGGTCGGCGAGGACCGTCGCCATCTCCTCCGCGTGGTCGACCCGCAGCGGCTCGAGCCGGAGGCGCGGGGTGCGGAGCGTCACTCGACGATGCCGAGCTGCTCCACGACGAACGCGGCCAGGACCCGGGCGCACGCCTCGACCTCGTCGAGCGGGACCCGCTCGTCCGCGCCGTGGGCGAGCCGGACGTCGCCCGGGCCGAACATGACGCACGGCGTCTCGCCGACGCCGATGAACAGCCGCATGTCGGCGCCGTAGGGAACCCCGAGCAGGGCGGGCTTGCGACCCGTGACCAGCTTCGCCGTCCGCGCGAGCGCCACCGGGAGCTCGCTGTCGGCCGCGACCCGCGACGAGCCGAACCGCGCGCCCGTGAGCTCGACCCGTGCCGGGTGCTCGCGCAGGAAGTCGTCCGCCTCGCACGCCGCGGCGATGGCGTACTGCAGGTCGGCGAAGGCGTCCTCGGGCGTCTGCCCCAGCCGGACGCCGTAGCGCCCCTCGGCGACCACGAGGTCCATCACGGTCGAGGCCCACTCGCCGCCGCGGACGGTGCCGATGATCGTCGGGTAGGGCAGCCCGAGGGCCGTCATCAGCGGGTCGGTCTCCTCGCCGTTGCGCCAGGCCTCGTCCGCCTCCAGCGCCCGGATGAGCCGGCCCAGGTTGTCCAGCGCGGACACGCCCTCACGGCGCTTGCTCGCGTGGGCCGCGCGGCCGGGCACCGCCAGCCGGAACGTGATCGCGCCGGCGTGGGCGATCACGATGTCCAGCATCGACGGCTCGGGGATGATCGCCATGTCGCCCGTCGCGCCGGCCCGGATCGCGGCCAGCGTGCCCTGTCCGCCATCCTCCTCCGAGGGCACCAGGGCCACGACGAGCTCGCCCGCGAGGTTCGCCAGCTGCCCGGTCGCCGCCAGCGCCCGCACGGCGCCGAGGATCGCGGCGACGCCGCCCTTCATGTCGTTGGCCCCACGCCCGTAGAGCTGCCCGTCGCGGACCTCGCCGCCCCAGGGGTCCGCGGTCCACGTCCCGAGGTCCCCGGCCGGCACGACGTCCGTGTGCCCGCTCAGCACCAGCCGCCGACCGCCCGTCCTGCCGGCGCGGCCCATCACCACCGTCAGCGTCTGGCGGGGGACCTCCTCGCCCGGCCAGTCGGGATCCGCGCGGATGTCGGCCGGGTCGGGGTGGAACAGCTCCACCGCGAGACCCGCCGATTCCAGCCGGTCGGCGAGCATCGCCGCCAGGTCGTCCTCGTGGCCCGTGGGGCTCGGGACGCGGACAAGGGACTGGAGCTCCGCCGTCATCGCCGCGGCGTCCACGGCCTCGGCCGCCAGGCGCGCACCCGCGGACAGCGTCCGGCGGCTCATGCCCGCAGCACCGGTCGGGTGAGGCAGGTCACGCCGCCCGACCCGTTCTCGCCCACCTCGCGGAGGGGCACCGCGTGGACCTCCACGCCGGCGGCCTCGAGCCGCGCACGGGTCACGTCGTTGCCCTCGGCGGTGACCACGACGCCGGGTCGCACCGCGAGGACGTTGCAGCCGAGCGTGGGGTACTCCTCCTCGGGCACCGGCACCAGCCGGATGCCGAGATCCGAGAGCAGCTCGAACAGCCCGGCCGGCAGCAGCGGGAGGAAGACGACGGCCAGGTCGTCCGCGACCGGGGAGATCACCGACAGCAGGTGGACGAGCTCCGCCGCGCCCTTCCAGTACGGGAGGTCGAACGTGCGGACGTCGCCCCCGACGATCGCGGCCAGCTGTCCTGCCCCCGCGTCATTCGTCCGCAGGCTGCGGCCCACGCACAGCAGGTCGGGTCGGAGCCAGCACGTGTCGCCGCCCTCCACCGTCCCGGGCGCCTCGATCCTCCCCAGCGTCGGGATCCCGTGCGCGCGCGTCCATGCCTCGAGGACATCGGGTTCGCCCGCGCGGTTCGGCTTTCCTGGTCGCAGGGGGATCGCGCCGCCGCTCGCGATCAGCAGCGGATCGAACACGTACACGAGGTCCGGGTCGTCGGTCTCCACGTCCAGGACATGCACCCGCGTCCCGAGGCGGGTCAGCGTCTCGATCAACCCGTCATGCTCGCGGCGCGCGCTCTCCAGGTCCACGTGGCGCAGGAAGCCGTGCGCGATCTCGTCGTACGCGGCCTCGAACGCCGGACCGGGCGCCTTCACGAGGACGTCCAGGAGCGGGGCGGTCATGCTCTGCGCCCCCCATGTGCGCTCGGTCGCGGCGGGCGTCTCGGTCGTCATGTGCGGAGGATACGTCGGGGCGACGGGTCGACACGCGGCGTCGCAGGGCGCAGGATTCGCGAACCATCCCCCGCCGAGCCGCAACAGGTATGCCGATGTCCGCGTCCCCGACCGCCGCCCGTCTCCGCGTTGCCCTCGTCGCCGCCGGCGTCCTCGCTGCCTTGGTGCCCGCGCCGGCCTCCGCCTCGATCGGGCCGGCGCCGATCACGGACGGCTCGGTGACGCCGTCGCTCACGTCGTCCTCGATCAAGCTGACGCGCGTCGCCAGCGGCCTCAACGACCCCGTGTTCATCACGAGCGCGAAGGACGGGACCCCGCGAACGTTCATCGTCGAGAAGGGCGGCCGGATCCTCGTCCGACGGAGCGGGACCATCCTGGCGACGCCCCTGCTCGACATCAGCGGCTCGGTGTCGACCGGCAGCGAGCAGGGCCTGCTGGGCCTCGCGTTCCACCCGTCGTTCAAGACCAACCGCAAGTTCTACGTGGACTACACGAACACGAGCGGCGACACCGTGATCCGCGAGTACAAGACCTCGTCCACGAACCCGGACCGCGTCCAGGCGGGGTCGGGACGGACGATCCTGCGGATCAACCAGCCGTACTCGAACCACAACGGCGGGATGCTGGCGTTCGGGCCCGGGGGCTACCTGTACATCGGGATGGGCGACGGCGGCAGCAGCAACGATCCCGGCAACCGGGCGCAGAGCCTGTCAACGCTGCTGGGCAAGGTGCTGCGCATCGACGTCAACGGCACGACGTCCACCAAGGCCTACCGCATCCCCTCCTCGAACCCGTATGTCGGGCGGACGGGCCTCGACGAGATCTGGCAGCGCGGCCTTCGCAACCCGTGGCGCTTCTCGTTCGACCGTTCGAACGGCAACCTCTGGATCGGGGACGTGGGCCAGGGAAGCTACGAGGAGGTGGACCGGGCCACGAACACGAGCGCCGGGCCGGGCAAGGCCTGGAACTGGGGCTGGCGCGTGATGGAGGGGCGCCACTGCCAAATGCCCTCGACCGGCTGCAACACGAGCGGCAAGCGGCTCCCGCTGTACGAGTACACGCACGCATCCAACGGCCGATGCGCGATCACCGGCGGCTATGTCTACCGCGGGACGAGAATCCCGGCGCTCGTGGGCTGGTACGTCTTCGGCGACTACTGCAGCGGCGAGATCTTCGCGATACGCGCGAACGCGTCCTGGCCGCCGACCCGGGTGACGCTGGCCGGCGCCTCGAGCGGCCGGCAGATCAGCAGCTTCGGCGAGAACGCCACGGGCGAGCTGTACGTCGTCGACCTGCGGGGCAACATCTACGCGATCGGGGCGGGATGAGCGCGGCCCGGGGGTTCCCGTCGACCCCTGGGATCGCTAGCATCCGCCGCATGACCGGGTACGCCGCCATGGGACGCGTCGAGCGCGGCCGGGTGCGCGCGCTCGCGTGGGACCGTGTCCCCGATGCCGACCTGGCGGTCGACGCCGCTCCCGCCGATGAGGCCCCGTGGCTCGTGGAGGCCGAGCCCGGCCCGGACCTCGTGGAGCAGTGGGGCCGGTTCCGCGACCAGCTGTCGATGACGACGTTCTTCCTGCTCGACGCCAACAGCTGGCGCTGACCGCGGGGGTCAGGCGGGCGGCGCCCCGAAGCGCGCGCTGTCGGTCGCCGTTCGCACGGCGGGATCCCGCGGGTCGGGCGCACCGAGGACGAGGTCGGCGACGTGGCGAGCGGACGCCGGACCGGTCGAGATCCCCCACGGGCCGTGACCCGCGGCGATGAACAGGCGGTCGATGCCCGGCACGGCGCCGACCAGCGGGCGCCCATCGGCGGCGAGTGGCCGCGCGCACGCCCGCAGGCCGCGGGTGGGTGTGGCAGCGATCGCCGGCACGAATCGCGCGCCGCGCTCGCGGAGGCGGGCCTCCCACGCGCGCGGGTCGGGCTCGGCGGGCAGGAACGTCGACCCGAGCGATGACCGCCCGCCTGCGGTCACCAGGCTGAAGTCCCACGCACCCTGGTCTTCGCCGTCCGGCGTCGCCGGGGCGATCGCGGCGGCGACGCCGGTCTCCTCGACGACGTGGACGGGCGCCCGGCCGCCCAGCTCGAGCTCCACGATCACGCCCCACCGCGGCCGGATCGGGCGCCAGGCGCCGGTCGGGTCGATGAGCGCCGGGCTCCACGGGCCCGCCGCGACGACGACCGCGCCCGCAGGCTCGAGCCTCCCGTCC
>JAICUV010000386.1 GCA_025935655.1 Chloroflexota bacterium
CCCGCGCCCGAGTCCGCGCCCGCAGCCCGGCGACCACCCGCGCCGGCGCCTCGTCGCGCGTTCGTTCCTGGTCCGTGGGTCGCGGGGCGCTTGTCGCGCGTGGGTCGCGGGGCGTTGGTCGCACGCGGGTCGCCCGTGGGTCGCGGGGCGTTCCAACTGGCGCCGCCGGCCGCTCGTTGGAACGCGGGGCGAACCAAGGTGCGCGCGGGGCCCGAACGACGGTGCCCGCGACGCCGGGCCCCGCGGCGATCGACGCCGTGCTCAGGCCCGTGCGGCGGCCTGTGCGGCGCGGAGGGCCACCTGGAGCGCCGCGGTCTCCTCGATGAGCCGGGCCATGTTCGCGACGGCCTCGTCCGGGGGCGCCAGGATGAGCTGCTCGATGAGGCGCGCGCTCCCGTCCTCGCCGACCGGTGCCGCGATGTAGCGCGCGGCCAGGCGCACGTCCGTGGGCGCCGTGCCCATCGACGCCCCGTGGCCCGCGTCGCCGATCATCTCGATGTCGTTGAACGCGTCGCCGATCGCCATGACCTGGCCCATCGGGATTCGCGCGCGATGGGCGAGCCACGCGACGGCCTTGCCCTTGGACACGCCGGGGGCGACGAACTCGAGGAACCGGGGGTGCGACAGCGTCGCGTCCGCGCGCCCGGCGAAGTACGCCCGCGCCACTGGGTACAGCTCCCGCGGCCGCGGCGGCTCGCCCACGGAGATCACCTTCGTCATCGGCCGGTCGATGGCCGTCTCGAGGTCGGGCACGATCTCCGCGTCCGGCCCGAGGTACCCGGAGTAGTCCTCGAACGACGGGTCGTCGCGCCAGACGACGATGTGCTCCCGGTCGTTCACGTGCGGGTCGAGGCCGTTGGCCCGGCACCACTCGATCGCCTCGCGCACCACCGCCGGTGCGAGCGCCTCGTGGTGGAGGACGCGCCCGACGCGGCCGCGGAACGTGGGTGGGGCGTCCGCCGCCAGGGGCGCCTCGCGGCGGGCGGGCATCGCGCGGACGATCGCGCCCTGGTGGCCGATGATCGGCTCGGTCAGCCCCAGGCGGTTGGCGTAGAGGACGGCCGACGACGGCATCCGGCCGGTGGCCAGCGACACCCGTACGCCGCGCTCCACGGCGCCCCGGATCGCCGCGATCGTCCGGTCCGAGATCCGGAAGTCCTGGTCCACGATCGTGCCGTCGATGTCGAGCGCGAGCAGCCGGATCGGCAGCTGCGGCTCGGGCCTCACGGCCGGCCGGTAGTTCCTCATGCCCGGCCCGCGTGGCGCAGCGCGAGCATCCCCCGGGTCACGGGTGCCCGCTCGGGTGCCCGCTCGGCTGCCCGGGCTCCACGCGGGCGAGGCGCGGCAGCCCGGCCAGGTCGTCGGTGACCCGGCAGCGCCAGCCGGGGAGCCGCGCCGCGACCTCGTGTGCGATCGCCTCGCCGTGGCCCGCTCCGATCTCCAGCAGCGCGACGCCGTCCGGTGCGAGCGTCCGGGGCAGCGCATCGAGCAGCCGGCGCACGACGTCCAGGCCGTCCGGGCCCCCGTCGAGCGCGAGCGCCGGCTCATAGGAGAGCTCGCGCGCGAGGCCGGAGATCTCGCCCGTGGGCACGTACGGGAGATTCGCGCACACCACCGTGTACGGCGGCTCGACGTGGTACGGGAGCAGGTCCGCGGCCATGAACACCATCCGGTCCGCCACCCCGTGGCCGACGGCGTTCTCGCGGGCCAGCTGGAGGGCCTCCTCGGACACGTCGATCGCGATGACGAGCACCTCGTCCGCCATCTTCCGCCGCCGCAAGGCGGCCAGCAGCGACACGGCGATCGCCCCCGTCCCCGTCCCGACGTCCGCGACCCGGAGGGCCGGCGCGCCCGGCGGCCGGGGCGTCCCGGCGAGGCGCGCGACGACCTCGTCGAGCGCCGCGTCCACCAGCAGCTCTGTCTCGGGCCGGGGGATGAGCGCCCGCGCATCGGTCGCGAACGCCAGCCCGTGGAACTCCCGGAAGCCGCGGATGTACGCGACCGGCTCGCCACGCTCGCGGCGTGCCACGGACGCCTCGAAGGTCTCGCGGGCCCCGTCGCCGACCGCGGCCTCCGGGTAGGCGAGCAGCCCGGTCCGCTCCACCCCGAGCGCCTGGGCGAGCAGCAGCTCGGCGTCGAGA
>JAICUV010000200.1 GCA_025935655.1 Chloroflexota bacterium
CAACAACCGCCTTAGGCAACTGTTGGTGACGCGCCAGGGATCTGGAGCGATTGGCGGCATAGGCACAATCATCCTCAAGCTTTGGGACTACGGGGTCCCGGTAACCGTCGTCGCGCCCGAATAGTCGGTCTGGCCACATTCGGGTGCCCGACGTTGAATTGTTGCCGATGAGGCAATGCGCTTGGCTGCGGGTTGGTTCTCGGCCCGCCCTACGGCCGGCGATGACCGTTGGTTTCAGCGCAACGGCCTATGCGTGGTCACGCCACGCGACTTGCTGTCCGCAAACTAGGCACAAGACCCTAGCCGCGCGCGATCACCGCGCGATCAACCGCCGCTGCACGCCGACTTATCCGGCGCAAGCCCGGCCGCGCCGCTGTGGCGAGCCCGGGCCGTGCCGCTCCGCCGCGCCCGGCCGCGCCGCTCTGGCGAGCCCGGGCCGAGCGCCTTCACCCGCCCGGTCCCGCTGCGAGGAATCTGCAACCGGGTACTTGGGTCCCCGTTCGGTGCGTGGACGCCTCGGACCATCGACCCCGGCGGATTCGGGACGTGTCGCCCATAGCCGTGGACTGGCCTCGGCGGCTACGGTTCATGTGCGCCGTGACGCGGCACACCGGGGGCACTCGGGGCGTCGGCCACGGACCTTCGATCGGACGCCGATGTTGCGAAGGGCGGCAGCGGAGATCCAGGCCGAGGGTCACGAGTCGAGCAACCATGAGTGATCGGCCTCGACCCTGGGACGCGTCCGGCGGGACTCATCGCTCGATCATCGCCACCACCAGATCGCCTCTCGACGACGTGTCGGGGGGCGATCGTCGATTCGCGGCGCTGAACCGTGGCGCGGCGTGCCCGGCACCCGGCTCGGAAAGGTTCGGCGGGCCCGCTGTGCGACCGCGAGCCCGCCGAGCGTGCCCCCGCGGAGGTCCGGTCCAATGGAGAAGCGCGGGGATGCGGCGGGAACGTAGTCCGAGGCTGCGCGGCGGCCAATAGGGAATTCGCCGCATCGGCTAGACTCCGATCGTCCCAGCCGCCGCGGGCGGTTCGGGCGAAGGGGAACCCTTTGGGAGGTCCTGCGATCGCGCGATCAGGGCGCGTCGTCCGTCCCGTGAGGCGGCCGAGCGACCAGCAGACCCGGCACCGCCGCCGAGCCGGCGGGCCCCCGCGGGAGATTTGCAACCAGGTCCCGAGCCTGCCGGCCCGGGATTTTTTGATTCTCCTTCTCGGCCCGGCCCGGGGCGAGATGGCAGGCGGCCTCTAGATGCCCGCCTCGGTGGTGGTCGGGCTGCAGTGGGGGGACGAGGGGAAGGGCAAGACGACCGACTTCCTGTCGGAGCAGGTCGCAATGGTCGTCCGCTACCAGGGTGGCGACAACGCCGGCCACACGGTCGTCAAGGGCGACGAGGTCCTGAAGCTCCACCTCGTGCCCTCGGGCGTCCTGTATCCGCACATCACCTCGGTGATCGGGAACGGGGTCGTCGTCAACCCGGAGACCCTGATCGGCGAATTGGACATGCTGGCGGCCCGCGGGATCGACGTTCGGCGCGTTCGGGTGAGCCGCAGCGCCCACGTGATCATGCCGTACCACGTGGCCCTGGACCGGGCGAACGAGGCCCGCCTCGACGGCGCCAAGGTCGGCACTACGGGGCGGGGGATCGGGCCGGCCTATGGCGATCGCGCGTGGCGCCTCGGCCTCCGGATGGGCGACCTGGTCGACCCCGAGGTCATCCGGGGTCGCATCGAACGCGTCCTGCCGGACAAGAACCTCCTGCTCGACTCGATGGGCGCAAACGGCTTCGACGTCGACGCGCTGGTCGAGAAGGCGGCCGCCTGGGGCGAGCGTCTTGCGACGCACCTCGACGACACGACCTGGCTCGTCCAGTCAGCCCTGGCGCGCGGCGAGCACGTCCTGCTGGAGGGCGCGCAGGGCACGCTCCTCGACCTCGACCATGGCTCGTACCCGTTCGTGACCTCGTCGAACGCGGTCGCGGGCGGCGCGACGACCGGCGGCGGGATCGGGCCGCTCCAGGTCGACGAGGTCATGGGCGTCATGAAGGCCTATGCCACGCGGGTGGGCTCCGGGCCGTTCCCGACGGAGCTCACCGACGACATCGGCGAGGGCATCCGGGAGCGCGGCAACGAAGTCGGGACGACCACCGGCCGTCCACGCCGCGTCGGCTGGTTCGACGCCGTCCCCACGCGCTACGCGGTCGCGGTCAACTCCGTGAGCAGCATCATGCTCAACAAGATCGACATCCTGTCCGGACTCGAGTCGATCTGCCTGTGCGTGGCCTACGAATGCGACGGGCGACGCCTGGACCGCTGGCCCTCGTCGGCCGAGTCGCTGGCCCGCGCGACCCCGATCTACGAGCGCTTCGAGGGCTGGGAGGAGCCCCTCCATGACGTCCGCTCGCTGGCTGGCCTTCCCGAGAACGCGCGGCGCTACGTGACCGCGCTCGAGGAGCTGGCCGGGGTGCCCATCGTGCTCGTGTCCGTGGGCCCTGAGCGGACCCAGACCATCGAGCGCGCCTGGCGGCCGATGCGCCGCGCCCCGGTGCGGGTTTGATGTCGACGGCGCCGACGCGGACGCTCATCGTCGGGTCGGGCGCTCGGGAGCACGCGCTTGCCTGGAAGCTCGCCGGCGAGCCCGGGATGAACACGGTCTACGTCACCCCTGGGAGCGCCGCGATCGACGCGGAGCCGCTCGTGAGCTCGATCCCGGGCATCGATCCGCTCGATCCCGCGGCCGTCCTGGCGGCTGCCCGCGGCGTGGCCGCCGAGCTCGTCGTGGTCGGACCCGAGGCGCCGCTCGCCGCCGGTGTCGCCGATGCGCTCCGCGACGCCGGCATCGCCGTCTTCGGGCCGTCGCGAGCAGCCGCCCG
This sequence comes from Chloroflexota bacterium, assembly GCA_025935655.1. Classification (GTDB taxonomy): domain Bacteria; phylum Chloroflexota; class Limnocylindria; order Limnocylindrales; family CSP1-4; genus CAIXZV01. Next base: position 2,877 of record JAICUV010000200.1, read on the forward strand.
CATCGAATCCTCGAAGGCGTTCTGCCACGACGTCGCCGGCGCCGCCGGGGTCCGAATGGCTTCGGCGCGCGCGTTCGCCTCCGGCGAGGCAGCGGCGGCCCGCGCCTTCGTGGCCGAGCTGAGCGCCACGGGCGATGGCGTCGTGCTGAAGCAGGACGGGCTGGCTGCCGGCAAGGGCGTGGTCGTCTACGAGCCGGACGAGATCGAGCGCGCGCTCGATCACCTCGACACGTGGCTCGACCCGCGCCACGGCGACGGCCCGATCCTGGTGGTCGAGGAACGGCTCCGTGGTCGCGAGGCGAGCGTGATCGCGATCTGCGACGGGCGCACGGCGGTCGCGCTGCCCGCATCCCGAGACCACAAGCGCCTGTGCGACGCGGACGCAGGCCCGAACACGGGCGGCATGGGTGCCTACTCGCCGCTCCCGGACCTGCCGGAGGAGCTCGTCCGGGAAGTCGTCCGCACCGTCCACGAGCCGATCCTGTCGGAGCTCGCGCATCGGGGGACGCCCTTCGTCGGCTTCCTCTACGCGGGTCTGATGCTCACGGACGGCGGCCCCGTCCTCCTGGAGTGCAACGCACGCCTCGGCGATCCCGAGGCGCAGGTCATCCTCCCGCGCGTCGCGGTGGCCCTCGGCCCGGTCATGGCCGCGGCGGCGCGCGGCAGCCTGGGGGTTGCCCCGGGAACGGCGTCCGGGCTGCTGCCGGTGTTTCCGGGCGCGGCGGTCGGGATCGTGCTGGCTTCGGAGGGCTACCCGGGCAAGCCGAAGGTCGGGCGACCGATCGACGGCCTCGATGCGGCCACGCATGCCGGCGCCCTGGTGTTCCACGCCGGGACGGTCCGCCGGCCAGGAAACGGCTATGGCACGAACGGCGGGCGGGTCCTGACGGTCGTGGGCCGCGGCGCCGATCTGGCTGCCGCGCGCACGGCCGCGGAGGCGGCGGCCGATGCCATCTCGTGGGCCGGATTGCAACGACGGCACGACATCGCGGCCGATCCTCCCCTCGCGCCGGCGACCCTCGCGGAGGTCGGAACGTGATCCGGCGCTACACGCTGCCGGAGATGGGCGCGATCTGGACCGAGGAGGCTCGATTCGAGCAGATGCTCCGTGTCGAGGTGGCGGTCTCGCGGGCGCAGGCTCGCCGGGGGAGGGTTCCCGGCGAAGCCCTCGTGGCGATCGAATCCCGCGCGAAGGTCGATGTCGGGCGCATCGAGGAGCTCGAGCGCACGACGGACCACGACGTCATCGCGTTCGTGTCCCAGGTCGCCGAGTCGATCGGGCCCGAGGGCCGCTTCGTGCACCTCGGGCTGACCTCGTCGGACGTCGTCGACACGGCGCTCGCGCTGCAGCTTCGGGCCGCCGGGGAGCTGCTCCTGCGCGACGCCGACAGGCTCGTCCAGGTCCTCGTCGCTCGAGCGCGGGAGCACGCCGACACCGTGCAGATGGGGCGGACGCACTCGGTCCATGCGGAGCCCACGACGTTCGGGTTGAAGCTCGCGGGCTGGGCGTTCGAGGTCGACCGAGGGCGGCGCCGGCTGCGGGACGCGGTGGACGAGATCGCGACCGGGAAGCTCTCGGGGCCCGTGGGCACGTACAGCCACCTCGAGCCCGAGGTCGAGGCCGAGGTCATGGCCGAGCTGGGCCTGCGCGTCGATCCGGCGAGCACCCAGATCGTGCAGCGCGACCGCCACGCTGGGCTGCTGACGGCGATGGCCATCCTCGGTGGCAGCCTCGAGCGGTTCGCAACGGAGATCCGGAACCTCCAGCACACCGAGATCGGGGAGGTCCAGGAGCCGTTCCGGGCCGGCCAGAAAGGCTCGTCGGCGATGCCGCACAAGCGCAACCCGATCCTGTCCGAGCGCGTGGCTGGTCTCGCCCGCGTCCTGCGCGGGTATGCCCAGACGGCCCTGGAGAACCAGCCGCTGTGGCACGAGCGGGACATCAGCCACTCGTCGGCGGAGCGGGTGATCCTGCCCGACGCGACGATCCTGCTGGACTACCTGCTCCAGAAGCTCACGGGCCTCGTGCGCGACCTCGTCGTCCGCCCCGAGCGGATGCGGGAGAACATCGAGCGGGGCCTCGGCCTGCACGCCTCCTCGCGGGTCCTGCTGGTGCTCGTCGAGCGTGCGGGGCTGGCGCGGGAGGCGGCGTACGAGGTGGTGCAGCGAGCGGCGCTCGCGGCGGCGGACCAGCGCCGCCCGCTTCGCGAGGTCCTGGCCACGGACCCGACGGTCGCCCGGAAGCTCAGCCTGGTCGACCTCGACGCCTGCTTCGACGATTCCCGCCACCTCGAGCATGTCGGCGTCGTGATCGGGCGGCTCGCGACGCTCGTTCCGGGCACGGCCGCCGAAGCAGCGCCTGCCACCGACCGCAGCCATGCCACTGCGACCAGGGAGACGGCCGATGCTCACCGCTGACTCGTTCGTGCGCTCCGGGAAGGTCCGCGACCTGTTCAGCCTCGGGCCGGACCGGCTGCTGCTCGTCGCGTCGGATCGGATCAGCGCCTTCGACGTCGTCTTGCCGACCGAGATTCCGGACAAGGGCCGCGTCCTCACCGGCCTCTCGCGCTTCTGGTTCGACGAGACGGCCGCGATCGTGCCGAACCAGGTCGTGTCGACCGATCCCAAGGACCTGCCCGGAGAGCGCTGGTCCGCGAGCGATCGCGAGCGGCTCCGTGGCCGGATGGTCGTCGCGCGGACGGCCCGGGTCCTGCCGGTCGAGCTCGTCGTCCGGGGCTACATCTCCGGCTCCGGCTGGAAGGAGTACCGCGAGCACGGCTCCGTCTGCGGCGTGGCGCTGCCCGCGGGCCTGCGCGAGAGCGATCGCCTCCCGGAGCCGATCTTCACGCCGGCGACGAAGGCCGAGCTCGGCGAGCACGACATCAACATCGACTTCGACTCGATGGTCCAGCTGCTCGAGGACTGGCCCCCGAATGGCGACGACTGGCTGGGTCGCGACGCGGCCCTCGCGATCGCGACGCTGGCGCGCGATGCGGCCCTCCGGCTGTATGCGGCCGGGGCGGCACGATGCGCGGAGGCGGGGATCATCCTGGCGGACACGAAGTTCGAGATGGGCCTGGTGGACGGCGAGCTGGTCCTGGTCGACGAGGTCATGACGCCGGATTCCTCGCGGTTCTGGGACGCAGGCGCCTACGAACCCGGCGGCGCCCAGCCGAGCTACGACAAGCAGTTCGTCCGGGACTGGCTCGCCGGGCAGGCGTGGAACAAGACCGCCCCCGGCCCGGCGCTGCCGCCAGACGTCGTGGACGGAACTCGCGCTCGCTACGTCGAGGCCTACGAGCGGATCACCGGCGCCAGCTTCCAACGCTATCTCGAGGAGGACGTCGTCGCCCCTTGAGCGCCCATCGCGTCGCCGTGAACGTGCTGCCGAAGGACGGGATCCTCGACCCGCAGGGCCGGGCGGTCGAGGGATCG
>JAICUV010000029.1 GCA_025935655.1 Chloroflexota bacterium
ACTCTTCCCACGCGGCGGTGGACTTCTCGGCGATCTCGTAGATCCCGCGGTGGATGTTCGCGTTGTAGCGGCGGTAGTACTCGTCGACGGCGTCGATGACGGCATTCGGCTTCTGCGACGTCGCGGCCGAGTCGAGGTAGACCAGCCGATGACCGTGGATCTCCTGGTCGAGGATCGGGAAGTCGAGCTTGATGCGCCCGGGGTCGAGCGGATCCCGGCCAGAAGCGGCCTCGGGGGCGGGGCGAGCCTCGATCGTCATCGGTGTCGTCAGCGGCTCGCGGCCGCGGCCTCCGGCTCCAGCGGCACCGCCAGGGCCTCGTCGGGGATGCCCGTGTCCAGCCCGTTCTCGCGGAGGATCGGCCCGTAGCCCTCCTCCTCGAGCCGGATCGCGAGGTCCTTGCCGCCCGAGGTCACGATCCGGCCGGCGGCCAGCACGTGGACGAAGTCCGGCTGGATGTAGTTGAGCAGCCGCTGGTAGTGGGTGATCAGCAGCACGCCCATGTTCGGGTTGAGCTGCGCGTTCACGCCCTCGGCGACGATCCGCAGCGCGTCGATGTCCAGGCCCGAGTCGGTCTCGTCGAGGATCGCGAACTCCGGCTCCAGCATCGCCATCTGGAGCATCTCGAGCCGCTTCTTCTCGCCGCCCGAGAAGCCCTCGTTCACGTACCGGGTGGCGAACGAGTCCTCCATCTTCAGGAGGGCCATCTTCTCGCGCATCTTGCGCCGGAACTCGAGCATGGTCACGCCGCCCCGGGTCGCATCGGTCGGGTCGATGTCCGGGTTCTTGTCGATGCCCTGGAGCTTCGCGTTGAGCGCGCTCCGGATGAAGGACGCGACCGAGAGGCCGGGGATCGCGGTGGGGTACTGGAACGCGAGGAACAGGCCGAGGCGCGAGCGCTTGTCCGCCGACAGCGTCAGCAGGTCGTAGCCCTTCCAGCGGACCTCGCCGCCCTTGATGACGTACGCCGGGTGGCCCATCAGCGCGTAGCTGAGGGTCGTCTTGCCCGAGCCGTTGGGGCCCATGATCGCGTGGACCTCGCCCTTGCGGATCGTGAGGTCGATGCCCTGGAGGATCTCGAGGTCGGGGTTCGCCGCGGGCGCGACCCGCAGGTCGCGGATGACAAGCTCGCGGTCGTCGGCAATCGTCACGAAGGGGCTCCTGAGAGGGTGGGTTCGAGCGTGGTGAGGGAGTCACCGTCCGGCGTCGCGGCGGGCCGCGCGTCGAGGGTGATGTGGCGGACCGGGACGAGGTCCGCGAGGGTCATGCCGTCGAGCGTGCTCGTGATCGCGTCCCTGACGCGGACCCACAGCACGTTGACCGTGCACCGCGCGGAGCGGTCGCACGCGAGGTGCTCCTCGGCGTCCGAGGCGCAGATCATCGGCGCGATCGGGCCCTCGAGGGCTCGGAGGACGTCGCTCATCCGGATCTCGGCGGGGTGCGCGCCGAGCTCGTAGCCGCCGCGCGCGCCGCGGGTCGAGGTGACGAGCCCGGCCTCTCGCAGGCTCGTGACGAGCTGCTCCAGGTAGGCGCGGGGGAGGTCCTCGTCGAGGGCGATCTCGGCGAGGCTGGCCGGGCCCGTCCCGTACCGCCGCCCGAGCTGGACCATGAGCCGCACGCCGTACTCGCCCTTCGTGCTGAAGGCGACGGCGCCGGAACCGTGGAAGCTTGCGCGCTGCGTCAGGGGATCGTCCTCGTCCGAGGGCCGGAGGTTCCCCGGGAGGACGCCCGCGGCGAACCTGCCGCCGCGCCGGGGAAATCCGACCGATTTCGTCGGGATTGAGTCTAGACCCGGCCCGGAACAGCGTCAACGACGCGCCCGCCGCGGGCGAGCCCTTATGGTGGCGGCGCTTCTTGCGGCCTCCGTCGCGAGTCCGGCCCAGGCCCTTCACAGCGTTCCATCATTTCCGTACTTCTGGGACAACGACGTCGATGGGCGTGCGGAAGCCACTGATGCGGCAGTCAAGTTGGCTCACGGCGGCTCCGGCTGGACCTCTTCGGCTTCTAGCCGCCTCGCTGAGGCTGCGGCGACGTGGGCGAACAACACCGACTTCAATCCGAGCGTTGCGACGTCGAACAACTTGATCTACGTCGACGGTCGGCAGCCGTTGGCATGTGGGCTGGAGTGGGCGGAGCTCAATGAGCCCATAGCAGTTACGTGCCCGCAGTCAGACTTACCGAGGCACCTACTACCAGATCACAAACGCCAAGATCTACCTGAATGAGTGGGAGTACAGCTTCTACTTCGGGTCCTCGACGCCCGGGTCCAGCTCCTTCGACGTGCGTGGAATCCTCACGCATGAGATCGGACACGTGATCCGCCTCATCGACCTCTACGGATCCAACTGTCCGCCCGGTCCAACCATGTGTGGGGCCGTCAACTCCGGCAGTGAGTCGTCGAACCTTCGCAGCCTGACGGCGGATGACCGAGCGTCCGCTGACGCTGTCTACCTACCGTGACGAGGGAGCCCACAATGCGAAACATCTATGCGGGCGTGCGTCCGTACCTGGTCCTCGCCTCTGCCGCGGTCGGGTGTCTCCTGCTCGCTCAGACGATTCTCGCCGCCAGCGATTCCACGGATGAAAAGCTGCCGGCGAGGGATGCTGCGATCGCTGCTCTCATCCCTCCGGGGAGTTGCTTCGTTGAGGCGGACGTCACTTACCCCGCCCAGCAACTCGAGCAGGCAACGACCTTGGCTCGCGCGGACTGGACGGTTCCGCCGGTCGCCTTCGCGGGGACGCCGGTTGAGCTTGCTGCTGGGATGCAGGGGGAGGTCATCGCGGACGCCAGAACCGCGGCGGTGTCTCGAACCGACGCCAGTGGAGACCGGCAGATCTGGATGTACTCCCAAAGCTCTGTCGAGGGCATCGACGCCTGGGTCCTCGACTCCGTCGTACGCCCAACTGACTGCGCTGAGTAGCCTGTAGGAACCTCGGCGGGCCGGCCCCCGTCTCACCAGGCGAGGGTCGGCCGTCAGACGCGCAGAGGGCACCATGCGAGTTCTTGCACTTCTTGCCATCGCAGCGGCCAGCGTGGCCTGCCAGCAAACGAGCACCCTGTCCGTCACCGAGAAGACGCAGCCGAACGGAGCACCGATCGTGGTGACATCGCGTGTTCTCAACGACGCCGGGGACGTTGTTGTCACCTCGGCGCCCGCTATCGGAATGCCGACGCTGCTCCCCCCAGGTCGCTATGTCATCGAGGCATCCGTTCAGCGCATGGGCACTGGGGAGCTTCCAGTCCCGCCGGAGCAGGGAAGCGGACCTCACGGTGGCGCCAGGGTCGGGGCGGACGGCATCCCAGGCCCGACCGTCGCCACGTGCCGGATCCCAGTCCTGCTCGGCGGAGCGCCCACGACACTCGTTGTCAACGCGCGCGTCGACAGCTGCACAATCGAAGCCGAGAACCCTGGCGGGTAAGCGGGCAGCGGGTAGGCGGCAGCCCGCGGCAACTTCAGGTCGGTGTACCTACTACCCCGTCAACGACGCGCCGGGGTAGTAGATGGATAGGTCCGAAGTTGCCGCCGCGGTTGCCAGTGGTTCGCTCAGACTGGGGAAGCGGCTTCTCGGAGGGCCCACCGGGCGTTAAGCGTCACGCCCATCAGAAACGTTGCCACCGCCGCGGTCATTGCCACCGAGCTCGCGTCCGGAGCGCCGATCCAGGCCCACGGGGCGGGGTTCTCCACGTCGCTGCCACCCCCGATCACCAGGACAACGGTGAAGTAGACCACGGGCACGATCGCGGCACTCCTCCACCCAGTGAACGACGCAGCAGCGAGCATCATCCCTGTATAGGTCAGTACCGCCCGTGCCGCGACGAGGCCTGGCGCCGCGTTGCCCGCGGCATAGAGGACGACCTCCGTCGCCGCCACGCCCACGACCAACGTCAGGACCAGGCCGAGGTCGGCCCAGACGATCGGTCGCACGGCGCGCTGTTCGAGCTCTCTGTCGCCCCGCGAGATCGCCCAACCGAGGGACACGGGCAGTGCCAGCGCAGCCAAGGCTGCGAGCGCGAGCGTGGCGCCACCTGGGCTGGGCGTTGCAGTGAGAGCTGAGAATGAGAAGGTCGGGATCAGCACCGTCAACATCGAGACGAGGATCAGCAGGCGGATCGCGCGAGCCTTGCGCCACCATCTCATGGCTGAACGCGAAGGTCAGGCTGGAAGTCATCACAGCGCACGGCCATCGCCGCCGCGTTGTCTGCCCACCTTCGGGTGACATCTGGTGATGACCCCAGAAGTTGGGCGACCACGGTCAGGACAGTGGGGTTCACGTCGTCGCCCTCTGCGTCAAGGGCTTGCATCACCGGGCCCGACGCTCCGCCGACGGCTGCGAACCAGGCACGGAGATACAGGTACGCGACGGCCCCGGTGGTCCCATGACCGCAATCGACTGGGGTCGGGAGCTTCGATGTCGCCATCGCCAGAATGACCCCGTCGTTCGACGTGTCAATAATCTGGACCCGAAGCGTCCCCGGCGTCGGCGCACCGAGTCCCTCTGTAATGGCTGCCGGTGCCTCAATGCCCGCGGCCAGCCAGCGAGAGCGGACCTTCGCGATCGCCCCCGTGATCGCCTCTGCTGCCGCGGCATGCTCGGGCCATAGACAGACCTGGACGCCGTCTTTCTCCGAACAGGTGAGCTGCGACGCCTCTCTCGGTTGCACCGGCGCGAACGTCAGGGCCGAAGCGAGGCGGACGCCGACCAAGGCCCCGACGGCCAAGACGGCCACAGCGATGGCCGTCCTCGCGATGCGCGACGCATTGACGGCACAGCACACAGCTGCCGCGGCGATGAATGAAAGGTCAATCGCGATCGAAGCTGCCAGCGCCTGAGGCGCGATGTCCTCGCCCAACGCGCAACAATCGCGATACATGCCGGTCAGGTGCCTGAGCCACACCGGGTACATCGCCGGAACGAATGCCACCCAGAGGAGCGCGAGGCTGGCGGCGAGGGGGGTGGCGAGGGCTGGCGGTGTCAGCACGCCGATCGCGAACCCGACCGTAGCGTACGTCACTACGTCCAGCGCCATGACCGCGACGATTGCAGCATTCGGGGCTGCGGCGGCCACGCCGAGGTGCCTTGTTACGGTGGCAGCGGTCACGGCGATTAGGCCCGCCGCGGCCGGCCAGAAGAGCGCCGCGAGGGCGATCCGCCAGCTCGGACGAACCCAAGGGCGTCCCCACACGTCGCCACGGCGCAGTCGAGACCCTTCCCAGGCTGCGGTACCCGCAACGAACGCGCCAATGAATGGGAGAGCGCCTGACGCTGCCGCGGTTGCCGCCGTGCCGTATCCCGCCGGCGATGTTATGAGGGTCGCATACCAAGCGGAGAAGGCCGCGACGCCAATGGCGAACCAGGCCGCAGGCATGACTCGAAGCGCGGTGCGGAGAGGGATCATGCCTCGGAGCCGAGGAGTTGCACGTACGCCGCCTCAGCCGGGCGAGCGCTTCCGGCGTCTGCCAGAGCCAAGAAGTCCGCAGGACTTCCCTCAAAACGGATCTCTCCATGCGCGAGGACGACGACAGTGTCGAAGACCTCGGAAAGGTCGTCCACCTGGTGCGTCGAGACGAGAACGGACTCCTCGTCAGGCAGCGCGGCCACGAGCGCGCGAAAGGTGCTGCGCTGGGCTGGGTCGAGGCCCGCGGTGGGCTCATCGAGCAGAAGCACAGTGGACGGGAGGGCGATCGCCTGCGCCAGACCCACGCGCCGCTGCTGCCCACCCGAGAGCGTCGACACCAATGAATCGGCCTTCTCCGCGAGACCGACGCGGATGAGCGCCGCGACGGCTGCCTGAGCCGCCGAGTGCGGATCTGCACCGCGGAGCCAAGCGGCGTAGGCCACCTGCTCTTGAGCGGTGAACCCGGGAATGGGCACGGTCTTCTGCGGCATCATCGCCACGGCACGCCGAAGGGGCCCGCTGCCCGATACGGGCTCCACGCCGTCGAGGTGGATAGCGCCGGCCTTCGGCGTGAGCGAGGTCACCCCCAAGGACAGCAGCGTCGTCTTGCCAGCGCCATTCGGTCCGAGGAGGACAGTCTTTCCTGGTGGGAGGCGCCAACTGAAGTTCTGGAACACCCAAGGGCTTGGCGTGCGAAATGGGACCGACCGATAGCGGAACGAGACGTTCTCAAACGACAGCGTCACTTGCCCCTCAGCCTGTTTGACGTTGGCAAGGCTCGGCCCTCCCGGACTTTTCAGCGCTCCGAGGTCCGGGAGGGCAGCATTCACGAATTGGTCGGACTGCCGACTCAGTAGTCCTGCGACCAGTTCGTTGAGACGCTGGAATTGTTCGTGCGGGTGTACTCGACGCTATAGTCGGCACTAGAACCCGCGGACCAGCTGAGAACCCTCTTCGTGGTGACGTTCCGGCAGGACGCGTGCTTCTCCTGCGTGCCCGTCGACGGAATGATGGGCCAGTGGTGCATCCAATCCCAGTACGCTTCCAGATCCGAGTTGTGGTTGACACAGGACCAGAATCGGAAGGTCGTGGCACTGATGTTCTGCATCAGCGGCGTGTTGGAACCGGGTGCCTTGCTCGTCCACCTGCCAGAGGTGGTGATGGCGAGTACTGATGCTGCTACCAAGAGTGACAGGACGAGTCCCAAGACGAGTCCCAGGTACTTGCGATTGCGCATTTTCGCCCCCCTTATGTGATCAGCGGCGTGTGAGTCCGTTCTCAAGTGCAATCAAGATCCAGGCCACTCGTACTGCGATCGCTGAACGCGCAATCCCTCCAAGGCCGCGCGCACGGATCCGCTCCGCAATCCCCCCCTTTCCGTATCGGACCTGGTGGGCGCACACTCTCACGCCAATCCGCACGTGTCAATCAATGGTGGACAGGGGATCATCGTGTCGAATGAACCGGCCGATGCATCGACTTGCAGTCAACGACGCACGCCGGGCCGCCGTCGCCCCGTCATACGCCCACCCGATGCCTGCGGTCAACGGCGCTTCCGTCGTCGACGCGCGTCAGGCGCTTCGGGCGCCGCGTAGGGCGATCGGAGCCGTCATACGTGCATTGGGTGGGTGCTCGACGAGAGCGCGCTCCCGACGACCCATGGGGTGACGGCACGGCGAGGAAACGACCCGATTCGGGCCGTCCGGCGCCCGGGATCGCGCCGCCGGCCCAGGCAGCACGCACGGCATGCATAGATGAGCAACGGGCGATCGGCGCGTGCACGATGCTGCGCCTCGGCGCGAGCCTGCGGCGGTGAAGGTGGAACCGCGCGGCGGTCACGGCCGACAGAGGGGTTGAAGGCGACAGACGGTCGCCACACTCGCAACCGCATCGCTCGTCGAGCGGGCACGGAAGGGTGATCGGGAGGCGTTCGCGACGCTCGCCCGGCAGGCCCTGCCGTGGATGGACGGAGTCGCGCGGCTGACGCTGCGGGATCCCGACCTCGCTCGCGATGCCGTCCAGGAGGCGCTCCTCAAAGCCTGGAAGGGGCTGCCGGGCCTGCGCGACCCGGAGCAGTTCCAGGCGTGGCTGCGGCGGCTCGTGGTGCGATCGTGCATCGACGAGCTGCGGCGGACACGCGGCCGCCACCTCGTGGAGGTCGCCCTCACCGACCTGCATCACCCGGCGATCGTGGATTCCACGCTGTCGTCGGCCGACCGCGACGCCCTCGAGCGGGCGTTCCGGCGGCTGGACCCGATCCAGCGATCGGCGATCGCCCTCTTCTACTACCTCGATCTGCCCGTCGCGGACGTCGCCGCCGCGCTGAACATGCCGGACATCGACCGCCGGCTGCCGGGGGTCTCGTCGTACGCGGCTGTGCCCGGCGCGCTGTGGTACGTCACGCGGTCCGAGTACGGGCCACGGGCGACCGAGGCATTCGCCGTCGAGGTGGATCCCGCGACGGGCAGGGAGCGTCGGCGCATCGCCATCCCGGACGCGGCAGCCAGGGCGATCGCGATCGATGCGGGCGGCAACCCGTGGGTCTTCCAGCGCCGGTCCGACCAGACCACGATCGTCGCGCTCGACGCGGCACAGGGCGCGGCGGGGGCGCCATTCGTGGTCCCGTACGAGGCCATCGGCGGCGTGACGCCCATCGGATCCTCGATGTGGGCCGTCTCGGCCGTGGGCGGGCCCAATGGTCCCCAGATGGCGGAGCTCGGCCGGACCGGACCGACCGGCCGCGTCGAAGCGCTCGACCCGGCCATCGACCCGGACGGGCCCGTGGTCGCCTTCGGCTCCGTCTGGATCCCGTCGGACAGCCACGCATTGCTGTACCGGTACCCGCTGGAGGCGCTCGCGCCGTAGGCGCCCCGTCCCGGCTCCTCGAGATCCCGTCGGCGAGTCGTCCGGCGGGATCTCCGTTTGTGCCTTGGCACCGCGGTTGCGGGCGACAACAATGCAGGCCGCTACCGCCACGGAGGACAGGCATGCCCGTCGACGTCACCCAGCCTCACGAGCCGGCGCCCCCGCCGGGGCCGGTCACCTCGCTGCACGACCCGCGCGCCATCCAGATCCTGAGCACGGAACACTGGGGACTGCTCTCGGCCCGGTCCCTCGCGTACAACGAGGCGTTCACCCGCGGCGGCATGTTCCTGGGGTTCCTGTCGATGTCGTTCGTGGCGCTGGCGCTGGTCGCGGGAGCCATGTCGGCCGGCTCCGACTTCCTGCTCGTCGCGGCCCTCGTGATCGGCTTCGACTTCGTCATCGGCATCACGACCTACGGCCGGATCGTCGCCGCCAACTTCGAGGACTACCTCGCCGTCTACGGGATGGCCCGGATCCGGCACGGCTACGGGGAGATCGCGCCAATCGTCCTGCCCTACTTCACGACCGGCACCCACGACGACCAGCAGGGCGTGCTCATCGGCTACCCGAGCGCCCCCGCGGGCGGGCTGGGCAGCCTGCTCTACGGCCTCACCACGTCGAGCGGGATGATCGGCCTGATCGTCGCGATGCTCGGCGGCGTGCTCGCGTTCATCGGCGTGCTCCTGGTGGGGGCGTCAGCGCAGGCGGGGTTCGTGGCCGCCGCGATCGTGGCGATCGCCGTGTTCGCGACCCTGCTCGCGTTCACCTACCGGTTCCACGCACGGACGCAGGCGGCCCTCCCGGCGCGGTTCCCGACGCCCGACGAGGCGGACCCGACCTGAGCCACCGCCGGTGCGGCCCTTCGGCACTGGCCTGCGACTCGGCACCGCGGCACGCTCCTCGCACGAACAGACGAGGAGGTCTCCCGTGGTCATGAAGTCAGTGCGCCTGCTGGGCATCGGGATCGCGACCGGCGTCGTGCTGGACCGGCTCGGCATGGAGCTGCGCAAGCCCGAGGCCGACCGGTTCCCGTGGCTCCGGCACCAGGTCAACGAGACGGTGAACCCGTGGCTGCTGGAGCACCACATCCCGGGCAGCGAGAAGGCCGAGATCGGCACGCTGGAGCACGTCGGCCGGAGGTCGGGCGCCGTCCACCTCACCCCGGTCCACCCCACGATCCGTGGCGGGACGATGCTCATCCCGGCGCCGCTCGGCGTCGGGTCCCAGTGGGCCCAGAACGTCCTCGCGGCGGGCAGGGCCCGCGTCCAGCTCCACGAGACGATCTTCGACGTCGACCAGCCGGAGCTCATCCCGGTCGTCCAGACCGGGTTCTTCGCGCCGCCGATCGCCGGGCCGTTCGACCGCCTGGGCTGGCGCTACCTCCAGCTCCACGTGGTGGGCAGCACGCCGGGGGCCTTCGCGGTCCAGCCGGAGCCCGCCGCAACCGACGTCGAGGTCGAGAAGCTGCAGGACGTCGAGCCCACGATCCCCGTGGAGCCGAAGATGGTGGACCGGGAGCCCGCGCCCGCCTGATCGTCGCCCGGCGGGCCCATCGCCGCTACGGCGTGACCGTGCCGATCGCCTCGTTGCGGTTGTTGCCGGCGACGATCACCGCAGCCTTCGTCTGGCCTGGCCACCACATCGCGTACCAGCCGTCGCGGAGCGTCGCCGTGACGTAGGTGTCGTCGTCGAAGCCGGCCCGCACGTGGACCGCCCGGTCCCCGGCTCGACCGACGGCGATGGCTCGCTGGTTCACGCCGTCATCCTGGTACTCCATGGCCCCGAGCGTGATCGCGTCCTTCTTGAGCGCCTTGGACGGATGCTCCCTCACGGGGAAGAAGCCCACGTGCAGCGAGCCGTCCTGCCCTACCGTGACCCGACAGCCGCTCGCGCCCTTGTCGTCGGCGAAGACCACGATCACGACGCCGAGCCCGCGCATGTCCGTCACCACGACGGGTCGCTGGCCGATCTCCTCGACCTGGACCGGCGCCGGCCTCGAGCGGCACGCCTCCGCGAAGCTGCCTTCCAGCGCCGGCGACACCGCGACCGAGCTCCGACGGAACGCGCCCATGAGCGCCTCCGTCGTGGCGTCGTCGAGACCGGTGATGCGCATTCCTGCCGAGTCGCTCGTGGGACGCGGCGTCTGGGAGCCCTCGTCGGCATGCGGGAGCAAGGTCGGGATCGGCCCCAGGCTCGCCGCCGGGTCCGGCGTCGCGGGAGCCTCCGCGCAGGCGCCGAGCAGGAGCACGAGCGCCAGGACCATGGCGATGCGCACGAGGCGCAGCGACACCGTTGACGGACCACGCAGCACGACCATACCCACCTCTACCGGTCGGCGGCGGTTCGGGTTCCGTCCGGCCCCACCCCGAGCGGCCTGCGGATCCGGCGACGCGCCGGGATCACGGTCGGCACCTCGCGCACGGCGACGCCGCGATAGCCGAGGAAGCGAGCGATCGCTGCGAGCTCCGTGTCGATCCCGTCGCGCTCGCGTGGACGCACGGGGTCGAACAGGTCCAGGTCCACCTGCATCGTCCCGCGCTCGCCGCGGTGGGTCCATGCGCCGATCGCCCGGCCCGCCAGCAGGACCATCGCCAGCCCGTTGCCGTCGCCGTCGAAGACACGGTCGTGGACGTCCAGGTCCACGAAGCGCGCGCGGCCGTCCACCGGGTAGCCCATCGTCCACGCGTCCCACTTGGGCAGGAGCACGAGCTCGTCTGCCAGGTGTGGCGCCCCCTCGAACGCCGGCGCATCGATGGCGAGGAGCAGGCGCCCATCGCCGGTGTCCACGGTCTCGTGGACGCGCAGGGCCGCCTCGGCCGTCGGCCGGGACCAGCCCGCCCACCAGGCGAGGTCGTCCACGCGGGCGGGCCCGAAGGCACGCAGGTACTCGCCCGCGAGCCAGGCACGCGCACGCGTCGCGTCGGCGTGCGTGACCGCCGCACCGTCCGCGTCATCGGCGTCGTCCGAGTTGCCGAGCCACGCCCGCCGGTCCACGTACCGCAGGGCGTTGGACGACAGGGACGCGCCGCCGACCGCGGCGAGGTCGCCGAACGCGGTGAGCAGGGACAGGACCCTGCCGAGCGCCGGACCGAGCGTCCACGGCGCCGACCCGCCGTCCAGGCCCCGCTCCGCGAGCCGCGCCCGGAGCTCGGCCGGCGTGCCCGGCTCCGCGGCCGCCCCGAGCACGGCGGCGCGGACCGCCGGCAGCTCGTCGTCCCCCACGCCCGCGGCACGGAGGAGCCACCGGAAGCGCCCCGCCGGCACGGCAGTGGCCGCCGCCACGAGCCCCGCCGTGGTCCGCGGGACGAGGAACGCGGAGGTCCGCATGGCGCGCATCCGGACGGCGGCGCGGTCCGTCTCGAGGGCCCGCACGCCGTCGGGTGACGTGCCGGCTGCCCGGACGCGGATCGAGAGCGGGCCGCCGGGCATCGCCGAGTACACGCCCACGACCGCCTCGAGCGCGCCGAGCGCCCCGGGCGCAGACCCGTCGAGGCGCTGCCGGCGGTACGAGAAGGCGGTGAGACGCGGGTCGACGGCGGCCATGCCGCAAGTATCGACCGCGGCGTGGGCGAAGCGATCGACCCGGCCGGGAGCGCGGGGCCGGGTGGGTACCGGTCCACGGCCGCGTACGGTCCTCCCGCGGCGGGTACGTGTGTCCTATCGCCCGCACGGGATGCCCGCGCGTACGGTGCCCCCTGACACCTCGCCGGCTCCCGTCCCGGGTCCGGTCCGCAGCGCACGGGGTATCCACAGCCACTCGAATGGCGCTCGCCCTCGACGACAGCACGCCGGCCGACCGACCCCGATCCGCCAGGGGCCGCCGCGGCGCGCCCGTCGAGATCGCGGAAGGAGCGACCGCTGGGTCGGATGCCCGCGTCGACGCGCTGCGCCGCGTCGTGGCCGAGGTCAGCGCGAACCTCGAGCTGGACAAGGTCTTCCGGGACGTCCTCGACTCGTCGCTGACGCTGTTCGGCGCGGAGGTCGCCGGCCTGTGGCTGCTCAACCCGGGTCGCCACCCGTACGAGCTCGTCGCCCACCGCGACCTCGACCCCTCGCTCATCTCCGCCGTCGCCGCGATCACCGAGGACGACCCCGTCATCGGCAACCGGGCCATCGCCGAGCGCCGTCCCATCGTGCTCGACGACCCGACCAGCGCCCCGAACTTCGCGGACATCTACGCCCGGCTCGACTTCAGGACGATCAACTTCGTGCCGCTCGTCTTCCGTGACGAGCCGGTGGGCCTGCTCGTCCTGTACCACCGCCGCCCCTACGACTGGACGCCGGACGAGCTGGAGCTGTGCGCGACGTTCGCCGCGCAGATGGCCACGGCCGTCGCCAACGCCCGGCTGTTCAACACGGTCCGGGAGGGCGCGGCCCGCCTGCGCGCGATCCAGGAGCTGAGCTCCCGCCTCAACCGGATCCAGGACGTCAACGGGATCGGTGAGACGATCGTGTCCGAGGCGGACCGCCTCATCGCCCACGACACGATCCGGGTCTACCGCGTGGACCACGTGAGCCAGCTGTGCGAGCCGATCGCGTTCCACGGTGCGTTCCCGGGGGTCGGGCGGCCCACGGCGGACATGCTCCGGGTCCGGATCGGCGACGGGCTCACGGGCTGGGTGGCGCTGCACAACCGATCAATGCGGCTGGGCGACGCGGCCGCCGATCCTCGCGGCCGCCAGGTCGGGGAACCGCGCGGCCCGGAGTCCATGCTGCTGGTCCCGATGACCTACGAGTCGCGCGTGCTCGGCGTCATCGTCCTCTCCAAGCTGGGCTACGACCAGTTCGACGAGGACGACGAGCGGACGCTGGAGATCTTCGCGGGCTACGCGGCCCAGGCGCTCGTCAACGCCGAGGCCTTCGGGCAGGTCCGCCGGCAGCAGCAGGAGCTCCACCACCGGCTGGAGAGCCAGCGGCGCCTGCTCGAGGTCAACGAACGACTCCTGGCGACGCTCGACCCGTCGGGTGTGCTCGAGATGATCGCGGACAGCCTCAAGGCGGTCGTGACCTACGACTCGCTGACCATCTACCGGGTGGACCGTGCCGCCTGGGTCCGCCGCGCCGTGGTTGCCCGCGACCGGTTCGCCGAGCTCATCCTCCAGCACGAGGGGCCGCTGGATGCGGGCATCACCGGCTGGGCGATCCGCAACGGCGAGGCCGTCCTGGCGAACGACGCGCACCTCGACCCGCGCTCGATCCAGATCCCGGGGACCCCGGAGGAGCCGGAGTCGATGATCGTGTGCCCGCTGCTCGTGGGTGGCGAGGTCATCGGGACGCTCAACCTCGCCCGCATGGGCGCCGAAGAGTCGCACTTCAGCCGCGACGAGCTGGAGCTCGTCCAGCTGTTCGCCGGCCAGGCGTCCATCGCGCTGCGCAACGCGGAGGCCCACGGCGCGGTGCTGACCAAGGCGGAGCACGACGCCCTCACCGGACTCTGGAACCACGGCGCGTTCCAGCTCGAGGTCGGCGCGCTCGTGGACCGCGAGCAGCCGTTCAGCCTGCTGATGCTCGACCTCGACGCGTTCAAGACGTACAACGACACCCACGGCCATCCCAAGGGCGATGCGCTGCTCGCCCGCGTGGCGCGCTCGATGACCGAGTCGATCCGGACCGAGGACCGGGTGTACCGCTACGGTGGCGACGAGTTCGCCGTGATCCTGCCAGCGACGCCTCCCGGCGAGGCACGCGAGGTCGCGGAACGGATCCGGGCCGCGGTCGCGGCGCTCACCGAGCAGGCGGGCCCGCTGGTCACGGTCAGCGTCGGCGTGGCGAGCTACCCCGCGGACGGCTGGACCAAGGACGAGCTGGTCACCGTCGCCGACCGCGCCCTCTACCTCGCCAAGCCGCCGTCCCGCTCCCGGCCCTCGGGCGATGATCCCACCCGCGACCTCTACCTGGCGGCCGTCGACCAGACGACGCTCAAGGTCCTCGAGCGCCTCGAGCCGAAGGAGCTCCTGCGCGAGATCGTGGAACGCGCCGCGGGCCTCGTCGGCGTGAAGCACGGCTTCCTGTACCTGCTCGAGGAGGATGCGCAGGAGGGGACGGCGCTCGTCGCCCGCGTCGGGACGGGGATGTTCGAGCACTACGAGGGCTATCGACTCCCCCACGGCACCGGCGTCGGGTGGCAGGTGGTGCGCACAGGCCGGCCCGCCGTCGTCCAGGACTATCTCGTCTACGACCACCGCGCGCCGGACCTCCCGGCCGGCGACTTCGGCGCCGTGGTCGCGGTGCCGCTCACGTCCGCGGGCGAGGTGCTGGGCAACATCGGCCTGGCATCGGGCGACGTGTCACGCCCGTTCAGCGAGCGCGAGGTCGAGGCCCTGGTCCGGTTCGCCCAGCTCGCGTCGATCGCGTTGGACAACGCGCGCCTGTTCGAGCGGGCGCAGACCGAGGTCCGCCAGCGGGCGCACGCCGCCCTCCACGACATCCTCACCGGCCTGCCCAACCGGACGCTCCTGCTGACCCGGCTGGCGGAGCAGCTGGACGCGAACCGTCCCGCGCTGGGCGGCGCCGCGAGGACGGGGGGTCGCGCCGGCATCCGCGGCACGACGCCGCGGATCGCGCTGATCCTCATGGACCTCGACCGGTTCAAGGTCGTCAATGAGAGCCTCGGCCACGACGCCGGCGACCTGCTGCTGGTCGAGGTGGGGCGGCGGCTCCTCGCGGCCGCGCGGTCGACGGACATGGTCGCGCGCCTGGGCTCCGACGAGTTCGGCGTGCTGCTGGGGCCCGTGCGCAGCGTCCGCGAGGCGGAGCGCGTGGCCGCCCGCATCGAGACCGCGATCGCGGAGCCGTTCGACCTCGACGGCCGTGAGGTCAACGTCGGCGCGAGTCTGGGCCTTTCCGTGGGCCGGGCCGCCATCACCTATCCCGGCGACCTGCTCAAGCAGGCCGAGATCGCCCTCCACCGCGCGAAGGTGGACCCGGTCCGCTCGACGATCCTGTTCGACCCGGAGATGCACGCCCAGACCCTGGACCGGGCGACGTTGGAGCACGACCTCCGGCGGGCGATCGAGCGTTCCGAGCTGCGGCTCCACTACCAGCCGCTCGTGGACCTGCAGACGCGCCGCATCGTGGGCATGGAGGCGCTCCTGCGCTGGATGCACCCGGTCCGCGGGCTCGTGTCGCCGCTGTCGTTCATCCCGCTCGCCGAGGAGACCGGGCTCATCCTCCCGATCGGACGCTGGGTGCTCGAGACCGCGTGCGCGCAGGTCCGCGACTGGCAGCGGCGGATCCCGGGCGCGGAGCGCCTCGTCGTGTCCGTGAACCTCTCCGCGAGGCAGTTCGCCCAGGCGGACCTCGTCCCCAACGTCGCGTCGATCCTCGACCACTCGGGGCTGGACCCGGCGGCGCTCGAGCTGGAGATCACCGAGAGCGTGGTCATGGACCAGTCCGAGGCGTCCATCGAGCGGCTGCAGGCGCTCCGGGCGCTCGGCGTCCAGCTCGTGCTCGACGACTTCGGGACCGGCTACTCGTCGCTCTCGTACCTGCGGCGGCTGCCGCTCGACACGATCAAGGTCGACCGCTCGTTCGTCTCCGGACTGGGACTCGACGGCCGCGAGGCGGCGGTCGACCTGCCGATCGTGCAGGCGGTGATCTCGCTCGCGCACGGTCTCGGGATCAGCGTGGTCGCGGAGGGCATCGAGGGGGCCGGGCAGCTCGCGTGCCTCCAGGACCTCGCGTGCGACCGCGGACAGGGCTTCTACTTCGCGCGGCCGCTCCCGCCCGAGGAGCTCGAGGCGATCCTCGCCGCGGCGGGCGGCGAACCGGTCCTGCTGCCCCTTGGCTAGCCCGTCGTGCGCGGCGGGACTCCGGCCGTGATCAAGGCGGCGGCGTACCCTTGGCCACCGGGCAGCCGCAACCACGAGAGGTGCTCCGGTGATCCTGCCGAAGGTCCGGGACCCGCGGTTCATCACGATCCGCCGCGGCGGGACCCTCACCGATCCTGACCACCGCCTGCTCGCCCTGTGGGCGGCTTCGTGCGCGGAACACGTCCTCCACCTGTTCGAGACGGCGTCGCCGGACGACCCCAGACCGCGCGAGGCGATCGAGCAGGCCAGGGCGTGGACACGCGGTGAGCAGACGATGACCCAGGCACGGGCGGCCGGCGGCCATGCGATGGCCGCGGCGCGTGACCAGCGCGCCGCAGCCCGTCACGCGGCCTTCGCCGCGGGCCAGGCGGCCGTCGTGGCCCACGTCGCCGCGCACGAGCTCGGGGCAGCCGCGTACGCGATCAGGGCGGCACGTGCGGCGGCCCCGGACGGGGCGGGCGAGGATGCCGGGCGGCTCGAGTGCCGGTGGCAGCGCGACCAGCTGCCGGCCCCCATCCGGGCGCTCGTCCTCGACGACCAGCGGCTGCGCAACGACCTCTGCTGGTCGGTGTTCGAGTGCTGAGCGCGGCCCGGGGAATCGAACGGGGCCCGGCGTCGCCGAGCCCCGTGACGGTGCGCGTGGCCGGATGACCGGCAGCGGAGGCTACCCTCGGTTGCCGCCGAAGATCCGGAGCAGGAACAGGAACAGGTTGATGAAGTTCAGGTACAGGTGGAGCGCCGCCAGGACCGACGCCTTCTCCTTGCTCTGCGTGAACGCCGCGTAGTCGCCGCGCGTGATGCGCTGGACGTCGTACGCGGTGAGGCCCACGAAGATCAGCACGCCCGCGATCGAGATCACCCAGTCCACGGAGCTCGAGTGGAGGAACAGGTTCACGACCGAGGCGACGATCAGGCCGATGAGGGCCATGAACAGGAGGCCGCCCAGCTTCGCGAGCTCACGCTTGGTCACCGCGCCGTAGACGGCGGCGCCGGCGAACATCGCGGAGGCGGACAGGAACGCGGACGCCACCGCCGTGCTGCCGCCCGGCGTCTGCATGTAGGCCCAGACGATGACGCCGATCGTGAGGCCCATGGTCGCGGCGTACAGGAAGAACAGGCCGAGCGCGGCGGTGGCGCTGAGCTTGTTGATCCCGGCGGAGATCACCATCACGAGGATGAACTGGCCGATGAGCAGCGGCAGCCACCACTGGGCGACCGTGTTCAGCAGCTGCTCGCTGGTCCCGACGAGATAGGCGACGCCCGCGGACAGCAGCAGGCCGGCGAACATCCACCCGAACGCGCCGACCAGCAGCTGCTGGACGAGCGCCGGTGCCGGGCGGACACCGAGCTGCGTGGGGCTTTGCGGGTTGACGGTCATCTATTCGCTCCTCTGTGCGGGGGAGGGCGCTGCGCTGCGGCGACCCCGCGATCGACCGGGTCGCGCGACCGTCGCGTCGCGCGCCTCCGCCTGCTCGGCCATGCGGGCGAGGACCCACAGCAGGTCTGCCAGGCGGTTCAGATAGGGAAGGATATGGCCTCCGGCGATGGCGGGGTCCTCCGCGGCCAGCGTCACGACCCGGCGCTCGGCGCGACGGGTGATCGTGCGCGCGAGCTCGAGTGCGGCGCTGACCCGCGTCTCGCCGGGGACGACGAACTCGGTGGGCAGCACGATCGAGGCCTCGGACTGCGCCAGGGTCTCGCCGATGGCGTCGACCATCGCCCGGCTCACCCGCGTCGCGTCGTCCTTCTGGCGGTCGCGCGCCTCGGGGTTGGTGGCCAGCTCCGCGCCGACGACGAACAGCTCGCGCTGGATCCGCAGGATCGTCTCGCCCAGCCCGCCGAAGCTCGGGATGGCCACGCCGTCCCGGCTCCCGGCGCCGATCTCGGCACGCGCAAGCCCGAGGGCGGCGACCGCCTCGTCGACCGTGCCGTAGGCGTCGGTGCGCGGGTCGTCCTTGCGGACGCGTGCCCCGCCGAAGAGGAGCCCGGTCGTGCCGTCGTCGCCCTTGCCCGTGGCCACGACGGAGTCGAAGGGGAGCTCGGAGCGGCTCATCGGACGGATCGCGGGCGCGTGCGCAGCGGGCGGCCCGCGGACGAGTGCCGGCTCACCACATGAGGCCGGCGTCGCGCGGGTCCCAGCGCTCTGCCAGCAGGGTGACCTTGACGTCGTGCTCGACGACGCTCTCGGCCTGCTCCTTCACCTGGGCGATCATCGCGCCGGCGTAGGGGCAGAACGGGGTCGTCAGGATCATCTTCACCTCGGTGGAGTCCGGGCCGAGGATGATCTGCTTGATCAGGGCGAGCTCCACGACGTTCATCCCGATCTCCGGGTCCACGACGGCGCGAAGCGCGTCGAGGATCGCGAGCTCCGTGGCTCGACGCTGGGCGTCGAACTCGGGCGCGGGGGCGGTGTCGGCGGTCGTGGCGGGCTGCGTGTCGGTCATCGTCCCGAAATCCTACCACCATGGTCGGAAATGACCGAAGAGGTCCTTCGGCCCGACCGATGGTGCCGTTCGTCAATTTGCGCAAACACGCAACTGACCGACGATGAGGACCCGCCGCAGGAGGTCCCCCATCGTGTTCGACGACCGCTACACGTTCGGCACGCGTCTCGCGACGCCGTTCGAGGAGGTCCGTGAGGCGACCGAGATCGCGCTCCGCGACGAGGGGTTCGGCGTCCTCACGGAGATCGACGTCGCCGCCACCATGCGCGCGAAGCTCGGCGCGGAGCTCGCGCCCTACGTGATCCTCGGCGCCTGCAATCCCCCGCTCGCGCATCGGGCGATCCAGGCCGATCCCTCTGTCGGGGCGCTCCTGCCGTGCAATGTCGTCATCCGCGCCGAGGGTGACGTGGTCGTGGTCGAGGCGATGGACCCCGAGGCGGCGCTCGGACTCGTCGACGACGCGACGGTCGCGGCGGTGGCCCAGGAGGCGCGGGCCCGCCTGTGGCGGGCGATCCAACGCCTCGGCGCCGAGCTGCCCGCAGCCGAGCCGCCCGTGGCCGAGCTGCCCGTCGCCGGGCTGCCCGCTTTCCGCTGATCAACGACCCCAACCCGTCCGAGGAGCTGCTCCGCCATGGCTACCAAGACCGCGCTCGTCCGCCTCACGGGCGAAGGACTCAGGTTCGACGCCACGGTCGGATCCGGGCACACGATCGTGCTCGACTCGGGTGACGGCGACGCCGGCGCCCGGCCCGCGGAGCTCGTCGGCGCGGCCCTCGCCGGCTGCACGGCCATGGACGTGATCTCGATCCTGCGCAAGAAGCGGCAGCCGGTCGACGCCTACGAGGTCCGCGTCAGCGGCGAGCAGATGGACGAGCACCCGCACGCGTTCACCCGGTTCGACGTCGTGCATGTCGTGGACGGCACGGGGCTCGACGTCGAGGCTGTCCGGCGTGCGATCGAGCTGTCCGCGACCCGCTACTGCTCGGTCGGGTCGACCCTCGCCTCGGGCGTCGTGGAGATCCACCACGCGTACCTCGTCCGGGAGCCGGGCGGTGACGAGCGGTACGGCGAGGTCCTCGTCGTCGGGCCGGACGTGGCGCCCGCGGCCCTCGCGGCCCGGTAGGGTCGGCGACGATCCTGCGTCCGGGTGGTGGACGCCCTCAGGCCGGGACGGCCGCCTTGATGACGACGCCCGGGATCCGGAGGCGCTGCGGGAGCGCGGCGGCCTCGTCGATGGTGTACCCCGGACCGACGAGGG
>JAICUV010000091.1 GCA_025935655.1 Chloroflexota bacterium
CAACGCCGCCCGGGTCAA
Source organism: Chloroflexota bacterium (assembly GCA_025935655.1). GTDB lineage: Bacteria > Chloroflexota > Limnocylindria > Limnocylindrales > CSP1-4 > CAIXZV01. The sequence continues at coordinate 19 of JAICUV010000091.1, forward strand.
GCTGGAGGGCGAGCTCAGCTACCGCGCCTCGCACGACCCGCTGACCGGGCTCCCGAACCGGCGTCGGTTCATCGAGCGCCTCGAGGGCGTGCTCTCGCTCCCCGATCGCAGGCCACTGTCCGTCCTGTTCCTCGACCTCGACGACTTCAAGACCGTCAACGACAGCCTGGGCCACGCGGCCGGTGACGCGCTGCTGGTGTCGGTTGCGACGCGCCTCCAGCGCCATCTCCGCGCGGACGACCTGGCGGCCCGCCTGGGCGGTGACGAGTTCGGGATCATCCTCGACGGCAAGGAGGCGGCCGCCGCCGGCCGGGTCGCGGAGCGGCTGCTGGCCGCGCTCGACGAGCCGGTGGACGTCGACGGACGGCAGGTCACGGCCCGGGCGAGCATCGGGATCGTGGACGCGAGCGCGCCCGGCGTCACCACGGCGCAGCTGCTGGCCAGCGCGGACATCGCGATGTACGAGGCCAAGGACGACGGCAAGGGACGCGCCCGGACCTACGTCCAGGGCACCCGCAGCGCGGTCCAGGACCGGATGGAGCTCGAGGGCGACCTGCGAGGCGTGGTGGCCCGCGGCGAGCTGCGCATCGAGTACCAGCCGATCATGGAGCTCGCGACCGGCCGGACCTTCGGGCTCGAGGCGCTCGTGCGCTGGCAGCACCCGACCCGCGGCCGGCTGGAGCCCGACGCGTTCGTGCCGCTCGCGGAGCGGGCCGGGCTGATCGGCGAGATCGACCGCTGGGTCCTGGCGGAGGCCTGTCACCGACTCGCCGCGTGGCGCGCGGTGAGCCCGGACGTGATGCTCTCGGTCAACGTCTCGGCGCTGGGGCTCGTGGACCCGGGGCTCGTGCCGGACCTCGTCCGCGCCACGGGCGCCGCCGGGGTGCCACCCAGCGCGATCGCCCTCGAGGTCACCGAGAGCGCGATCCTCGCCGACAGCGATGTCGTGCGCGACAACCTCGTCGCGCTGCGGGCGACCGGGGCGCGGGTCGCGATCGATGACTTCGGCACCGGCTACTCGTCGCTCAGCTACCTCAGCCGGCTCTCGGCCGACATCCTCAAGATCGACCGCTCCTTCGTGGAGGATCTCGATCGCGCCCAGGACCGCGGTCTCGCGGCCGTGGTCGTGCGGCTCGGCGAGACGCTAGGCATGCTGACGATCGCCGAGGGCGTGACGCGGCCGTCCCAGCTCGATGCCGTGCGAGGGCTCGGCTGCCAGCTCGCCCAGGGCTACCTGTTCGCCGGCGCGCTCGCCCCCGCGGCCGTCACCGCGTGGCTCACCGCGGAGCGCGACACCGAGCGCGCGGAGCGCGAGGTGCGTGGCGGACGGGCCGCCGACCGGGGCGTCAAGCGGCCGAGGACGCAGCCGGCCTAGGCGTCGCCGGCGATCTCGCCCAGCCAGCGGCGATAGTCGATCGAGACCCGGTCGACGCCCTTGATGTGGAGCTCCTCCGACAGGTCGATCGGGAGCTCCTCGGGGCGCTGCGACTCCACCACCACGCGATCCTGCTCCAGGATCAGCTGCTGGAAGTCCACGAAGCCCTGGTCGCGCTCGGGGTCCAGCTCGTAGTTGCGCGCGTTCCAGGTGAAGTTGCGGGTCTCCCTGGCGGACAGCGGGCACGACGCCACGAACAGGACGAAGTGGCGGTCGTCCTCCAGCGGCTGGTCGAGCCGGACGGTGAACGGCATCGTGATCGTGTAGTGGCTGGGCTCGCGCTGGATCGTGTCGGTCGCGCCGGTGTCACCCTTGAGGTCGTTGGCGGGCTCCTCGATGCCCAGCCGGAACCACAGCGTGTGCTCCGTGCGGTAGACGTCGTGGTCCGGGATCTCGGGCCGCGACCGGTCGCCGAGGATGCCCTCGTGGACCCAGGCGAAGTGGCTGAAGTCGACGAAGTTCTCCACCCGGCGGGCGGCGCTGCAGTGCCAGTCGTACTGCGGGATCCTGATCGTGCGGTACGCCGCGTCGCCCCACTCCGGGAACTCGGGGAGCGGCATCGCGGGCTCCCCGAGGCAGACCCAGATCAGCCCGGCGTGCTCGGCGGCCGCGAACGGCTGGATCCGGGCCTTGGCCGGGATGTTCGTGCCGTGGCTGGCGGGGATCCGGCGGCAGACGCCGGCCTCGTCGTACGTCCAGCCGTGGTACGGGCAGACGAGACAGCCGTCCTCGACCCAGCCGAGGCTCAGGGCGGTCCCCCGGTGGACGCACAGGTCGCGGAACGCGCGGACGCCGCCCTCGAGGCGGACGAGCACCAGCGGCTCGTCGAGCAGCCGCGCGGCGAGCGGCGTGTCGCCCAGCTCGTCGGCCCAGCACACCGGGTGCCAGAACCGCCGGAGCGCGCGATACAGCCGGGCCTCGCCAGCTTCGTCTAGGACGTTGTCGGTCATCGCGTCAATCTACCGGCCGCCGTGCCACCCCGGCGCGCGACTCGATGCAGGCGCTCGCGATCTGCCACCCCGCTGCGCAGGTCGTGGCTGACCCCGAGCCGCGCCGCGCGTGGTGCGCACCCGCGTGCGCCGAATCGTCGCGGCTTCATCCGGTTGCACGCCCGGGTGGCAGCGCAGCCGCGGCTCGTGGCGCAGGCGCGGCCCGAAGGTACAAGCGCTGTCGACGGCGATGTCGCCTCGATGCAGAGGCCAGCCACGGCGGGCCGATTTGCCCATTGCCATCCCGACCTCGGTCCGGCACGCTGACGGCCTGGCATCGTCTCAGAGGGGGGTCTCCGTGCACTCGTCGCCGATGCACCGACGCGCGCCGCTGGCGGCCTGGATCGCCGCCATCCTGGCCGTGGCCGCGACGCTCCTCCCGGTCGCGACCGCACCCGTCACGGCAGCCGACGTGCCGGCATGGCCCAACCCGCCGACGCTCGTCGCCCCGGCTGACGGCGCATACGGAGCGGCGAACCCCCTCTTCCGTTGGGGCCGGGTGCCGCACGCCGAGTCGTACCGCCTCGAGGTCTACCGGACGCCGTCGATGACCGGGTCGGTTGCCTGCTCGTTCGAGACGACCGCGCTCCAGTTCGAGTGCGGCGAGCTGAGCCCCGATACCTACTACTGGCGTGTGCGCCCGATCCGCACGTTCACGGGATCAACCGGCGACTGGGGATCCTGGTCGGCGACCCGGCTGTACGTGAAGCTGCCGCGGTCGCTGCCTTCGCCGGTCCTGGTGGCGCCGGCATCCGGGACGGTGTTCGCCTACCCGGATGGTCTGGGCTTCCTGCGCTGGTCTCCAGTGACGAACGCCGCCTCCTACCAGGTGCAGTTCTCCTCGAGCGCGACGTTTCCGGGGACGCTCATGGCGAGCAACACGGAGACGACCACCGCCGAGGGCATCCGGGTTCCCGTGACCGCGGTCGGCGTCAAGCAGTACTGGCGAGTGCGTGCGCGCACCGCCGGCGAACGACAGGTGGGCCAGTGGTCCAGCACCCGGTCGTTCACGGTCACCTGGAAGGGAGCGCCGACGCTGATCTCGCCGGCCGATGGCGCCACCGTCTCGACACAGGTCTTCGCATGGACCCCCGTCGCGGGCGCCATCCGCTACGACCTGCAGTTCGCGGCACCGGACGATGCCGCGTTCTCGGGGTCGGTCGCGACCACCGATTCGGAGCTGCCGTCGAAGGAGACCGGATTCGCACCGCCGACGACGAAGCTGTGGCGCGTAGCCGCGGTCAACGAGGCGGGGGTACGCGGGCCGTGGTCCGCCGCGCGGCTGATCACGATCGATGATGGCCCGCCGGCGCCCGCGGCGCCCGACCTCGAGCTGCCCCAGGTCCAGCTCACCGGACCCGCCGATGGCGCGCTCGTCGCGGACCCGTTTGCCACGCCCCTCTCGTTCGCGCCCGTCGCCGGTGCGACGATGTACCAGGCGCAGCTCGCGAAGGCGGATGCGGAGTTCATCACGGACGACCCCGTCGTGTTCGACAACCGCGTCAACCTCGGGCCCATTCCCTGGACGCCCGACTGGGGCGAGACGTGGCAATGGCGAGTGCGTGCACGCGCGCCCGGCAACATCGTCGGGCCGTGGTCCGAGGTGCGCACGTTCTCGACGGCCCCGATCGGCTCGGTCGACGCCACCGCGCCGGGAGACGGCACGGCGCAACCCGGCGACGAGCTCATCCTGCGGTGGCAGGCCGCGACCGGGCAGTCGTCGGCATGGGTGGAGCTCAGCCGCACGTCCGACTTCGCCGACCCGGTGGGCTCACGCGTGTACGGCGAGCCGTTGCTCGCGGTGAACGGCACGCTCGAGCCGGGCACGTGGTACTGGCGGGTCGCGGTGGGCCGCGGCGCGATCGTCGCACGCTCCCCGGTGCGGACGTTCGAGGCCACCGACGTCACGCCTCCTGCGGGCGTGCCCACCATCGACGGGGGCTGGTACTCGATCTACGACCCGGTCTCCGTGCACCCGGACGCAAGCGACACGGGGAGCGGCGTCGCCGCGGTCGGCATCTCGGCCGATGGCGTGACCTGGGCCGACCACGACTACCCGTGGCAACCTGCGACCTGGTCGTTGACCCAGCCGCCATACGGGAGCACCCCCGGCGAACGGCCGGTGTGGTTCCGCTGGCGGGACGTGGCGGGGAACTGGTCCACCCCGATCGTCCAGCGCATCACCTACGCGACGGAGCCGCCGACCGATACCACGGCGCCGGTCATGACGCTCGCGCCCAGGATGACGCTCCTCCCGCACGTGCCTCTCGCGGGCGGCAAGGCGGCCGTGACCGTGCAGTGGCAGGCGGCGGACGTCGGCATCGGCGTCGCGAGGTACGACCTGGAGCGCGACGTGGACGGGCGCGGCTACTCGTTCGTCACCGACGACGCGCCGTCAGGAACGTGGACCACGCGCCACGCGGCCGGGCACACGATCCGCTACCGGGGGCGCGCGGTGGATGGCGCGTTCAACGCCAGCGCCTTCGCGGCCGGCCCCCGGTACGTCCTCCGTGGCTACTCGGAACGGAACGCGGCGGTCACATATCGCGGCACCTGGAGGACGGTCACCAGCAGCGCGTACTGGGGTGGCGGCGCCCGCGCGTCGACCGACGCTGGGGCGAAGGCCTCGCTGATGACGACCTCGAGCCAGGTCGCGTGGATCGCGCGACGCGGGCCGGACCGAGGACGGGCCGCCGTCTACGTGAACGGCACCAGGGTCGCCACGATCGACCTGTGGGCTCCCACGTACCGGGGCCAGGTGGTCGCCTGGCTCGGGACCTGGCCCACCGCCGCGAGCCGACGGGTCACGGTGGTGGTGTCGGGAACCCACGGACGGCCACGGGTCGACGTGGACGGGTTCATCACGCTTCGCTGAGGCGGCGCGAACCGCGGTGCAGCGCGCCGGCGACGGCTGCGCGGTGTGGGCGAGGCCTCAGCGGCGGGTGAGCCCCAGCCGGTCGCCGATGGCGCGCGATCGCGCCGACAGGAACCCCGGGACGAGCTCGCGGCTGTACGTGATCGTGATGGCGGGGCCGCCGGTCCACCACATCGCGTTGTGGGTGATCCGCGTCGGCGGACGGTAGCCGCGGTGCCACAGGATCGCGCCCTCGCGGGCCTCGGCCCGGCGGCCGGCCAGGTCGTTGGTGTAGGAGCGGACGACGCCGGTCGCAGTGAAGCCGTTGGTCGCACGCGCGAGCTCGCGGGTGAGCCGGGGGTGGCGGACGCGATCGACGACGGCCAGGAACCGGTCGATGCGTGACGGCGGGACGGGGACGGGCGACGTGCTCATGGGTCCACGATCCGGCATCGTCGCGCCTGCGCCAATGGACATCCGTCGCAGGCGTCCAGTCACCGACGCCCCAGGGAGGTGCTGGCGGCCGGTTTGGCGGCGCCGGACCCGAAATCCGGCCCACCTACGCTCTCCAGGCGTACGTGCACCTTGGCCGTGCCAACTGGCCAGCCAACACTCGCTCCAGGCGTCCCTGCACATCGGGACGGCCCGGGAAGCGTGCGGCGCCTGGTGCGCGCGCTGGGCTGAGACCATTGCACGCCCGGCTAGGCTTCGCGTGTGGCCGGTCCCCCGTCGTCCCTCGTCCGCTCGTCGTTGCGTGCGCGCCTCGACCGCAATCCCCTGCTCGTCGACACGCTGCTCGCGCTCGGGCTCACTGCAGTCTCGCTCGTCACCGTGGCGGCCGGTGCCCGCGACTTCGGCGGCGTCGATGCCGTCAGCCTCGCGCTGATCCTGCTCCAGACGCTCCCGCTGGCGTTCCGCCGGGTGGCGCCGATCCCGGTGTTCCTGGTCACGATGGCCGCCCTGATCGGCCAGGGCTTCTCCGCCGGTGCGTCCTTCAACTCGAGCATCGGCGCGCTCGTGGCGCTGTTCACCGTGGCGGAGCAGTGCGACCGGCGGACGGGCATCGTCACCGCGGTGGCCGCGGCCGCCGCGATCTCCGGCCTCATCGCCGTCAAGGTCGGCGTGCCGGAGGGCCTCGCCGGGCTCGTGCAGAGCGTGGTCACGGTGTTCGTCGTCTGGGTCGTCGGGACGTGGGCACAGGAGCGCCGACGCTACATCGGCACCGTGGAGGAACGAGCCGAGCGCGCGGAGCGCGATCGGGAGACGAGAACCGCCGCCGCCGTCACGGAGGAGCGGGAGCGCATCGCACGCGAGCTCCACGACGTCGTCTCGCACCACGTCAGCGTCATCGTGATCCAGGCCGGGGCGGCGCTCCGGGCCCTCGACCGGCGGCCGGCGGACACGCGGGCCGCGCTCGAGGCGATCGACGCGAGCGGGCGGGCGGCGATGGCCGACATGCGGCGCATGCTGGGGATCCTCGGCCGGGGCACGGCCGAGACCACGCGCGCGGAGGGCGCCGCGGCGGCGACGGCGGACGAGGCGCTGGCGCCGATGCCGGGGCTCGACCGCCTGGGCGAGCTCCTGGAGCACGTCCGCGCGACCGGCCAGGGCGTGGAGCTCTCGGTGCTCGGCGACGCGCGCCCCCTCGACCCGGGGCTCGAGCTCGCCGCCTACCGCATCGTCCAGGAGGCGCTCACCAACACGCTCAAGCATGCGCCGGAGGGGCACGTGACCGTCACGCTCCGCTACGACCCCGATGCCCTCCTCGTCGAGGTCGTCGACGACGGCGGCCGTGGGCGCCGGGCGGACAGCGCGCTCGAGCACGCCGGGGAGCCCGGTCGCGGCGTCATCGGCATGGTGGAACGGGCGGCCCTGTTCGGCGGGACCGTAGAGGCGGGGCGCCACGGGCGCGGCTTCCGGGTCGCGGCGCGGCTGCCGTTCGACGCCGCGGAGGCGACCCTGGTGGCGGCGTCATGAACCCGATCCGGGTGCTCCTCGTCGACGACCAGCACCTCGTGCGGATCGGCTTCCGGATGATCCTCGCCGACGAGCCCGACATCGAGGTCGTGGGTGACGCGCCCGACGGTCGCGCGGCCATCGATGCGGTCACGAGGCTCCACCCCGACGTCGTGGTCATGGACCTCCGGATGCCCACCATGGACGGCGTCGAGGCGACGCGGCGGATCGCGACCGGGGCCGCGGACGGCGCCGCACCGCGCGTCCTCATCCTCACGACGTTCGACGCGGACGAGTACGTCGTCGAGGCGCTGCGCGCGGGCGCCAGCGGGTTCCTCCTCAAGGACGTGCCCCCGGCCGAGTTCGTCGATGCGATCCGCCTCATCGCCGCGGGCGACGCGCTCCTCGCGCCGTCGGTCACGCGCCGCCTGCTGGACCGCCTCCGCGATCGGCTGCCGGTTGCCGTGGATGGTGTGCTCGACGGGCGGCTCCAGGACCTGACCGAGCGCGAGCTCGAGGTGCTCACGCTCATCGCCCGCGGCAAGTCGAACCGCGAGATCGCCGACGCGCTCGTGCTCGCGGAGCCGACGGTGAAGACCCACGTCTCGCACGTCCTCGACAAGCTCGACCTCCGCGATCGCGCACAGGCGGTCGTGCTGGCGTACGAGGCCGGGCTCGTCCGCCCGGGATCCGCCACGCCGGAAGGCTGACACCCGGCGGACTGGACGAATGTCCATGCGCCGCCGTCCCGCTGCTCATCCGCGGGGATGAGTCGCCACGCCGCGGATCGGGACTGCGGGTTGACGACGCGCCGTCCGGGGTTCGCGACGCTACCGGCATCGCAGGAAGCCAGTCCTGCCGCCACCAACGGAGCGTCCCAATGACCACATCGGCGATCTCGACCGCCGGCCTCACCAAGCACTACCCCGGCGTCCAGGCCCTGACCGATCTCTCGCTCGAGGTCCCGGCGGGGTCGGTCTACGGGTTCCTCGGCCCGAACGGCGCCGGCAAGTCCACCACCCTCAAGCTCCTCGCCGGGCTCGCCAGCCCCACGTCGGGCACCGCGAGCGTCGCCGGCGTTCCCCTCGAGGCCGGCGCCGCCTACCGCCGTGAGGTGGGGTATCTCGCCCAGGACCCGCGCTTCTACGACTGGATGACCGGTCGCGAGACGCTCCGGTTCGTCGCCTCCACGAGCGTCGACCCGTCGGCGCGCCACGAGGCCTGGATCGGCTCGGTCCTGGAGACCGTGGGCCTCGACAAGGCCGCCGCGGACCGCCGCACGAAGACGTACTCGGGCGGCATGCGCCAGCGCCTCGGCATCGCCCAGGCGCTCGTCACGAAGCCCACGGTGCTGCTGCTCGACGAGCCCGTCTCGGCCCTCGACCCCCTCGGCCGGCGCGAGGTCCTCGACCTCATGGCGAGCCTCAAGGGCGAGATCACGATCTTCTACTCCACCCACATCCTCGACGACGTGCAGCGCGTCGCCGACAACGTCGCGATCCTGGACGGCGGCCGCCTCGTGCGCGCCGCGCCCACCAGTGAGCTCATCGCCTCCTTCTCCAACGACCGGCTGCGCGTGGTGGTCGGCGGCGCCGACGACGCGACCGGCGTCGAGCTCGCGAGGCTCCCGCGCGTCGCGTCCGTGGAGCCCGCGGAGCGCGACGGCGACCTCCGGACGTACCTCCTCCGCATCGCGCCCGAGGACGCCCTCGCCGTCCAGCGCGACGTGACCCGGTTCGCCGTGGAACACGACCTGACCCTCGCCGAGAACGGCCTCGTGCGCCTGGCGCTCGAAGACGTCTTCCTCAGCCTCATCGACACCAAGGAGCGTGCGGCATGACCGCCCAGCCCATCACCGGCGCCGCAGCGGCGCCCCGCCCCGCCGATCGGCCGCTGGCCGGCCTCGGCGCCCTCGTCCGCAAGGACGCCACCGAGTGGATCCGGGGCCGTCGCGCCTGGGTCATCGCGATCCTGACGACCGCGTTCATGGTCCTGACCGCCGCCAACGGCTGGATCACCGCCTGGGTCATCGCGAACCTGCCGGACGGCGCCGCGGCCCCGGACCCGGCCTCGCTCGTGCCGCTCGACAACCTCCTCGCCGCGGTCGGCGCGCAGATCTGGGTCCTGGCCGCGATCTTCGCGGTCGGCAGCCTGGTCGTCGTCGAGCGTCAGTCGGGGACGCTGTCGTGGGTCGCGTCGAAGCCGGTCTCGCGGTCCGCGATCTGGGTCTCGAAGCTGGCCACCTCGGTGGGCATGCTGGCGGTCTCCGCGGTCATCGTCCCGACGATCGTGACCGTCGTCGCCGTCGTGGTCCTGTACGGAGCCCCGTCCCCGCTCATGGTTGCCGGGCTCGTGCTCGGGATGATCGCCGTGACCGCGTTCTTCGCGGCCGTCGGGCTCGCGGCGGGAACCTTCCTGCCGGGCCAGCCCGCCGTCATCGCCGCCGGGTTCGGGGCGTTCGCAGTGATCCCGGTCCTGGTCGGCGTCCTCCCGTTCGACGTGGCGGCGTTCATGCCCACCTCGATGCTGACCTGGACGGCGGCGCTGCTCACCGGTGGGCCTGCGTCGATCGTGACGCCGGTCGCATTCGCGATCGAGATGGCCGCGGTCATCGCCATCGGGCTCAACCGGATGGCGCGCCTGGAGCTCTGACCGCCCACCGGCACCGCACGGCGGGGTGGCTCACGCGCGCCGCCTCGCCGTCTCGCGGTGCTCGGACGCGCAGTCGTCGCCGGGGAGCCGCCTACTTCGGCGCGAAGCGGTTCAGGTAGGCGTCGAAGTCCGGCGTCGCGCGGACGTAGCCCGCGGTCATCAGCGGCGACGAGATCAGGAAGTCGGCGGTCGCGCGGTTGCAGGCGACCGGGATGTTCCACACGACCGCGAGCCGGATGAGCGCCTTGACGTCCGGGTCGTGGGGCTGCGCCTCGAGCGGGTCCCAGAAGAACACGAGGAAGTCGATGTCGCCCTGGGCGATCAGCGCGCCCAGCTGCTGGTCGCCGCCCAGCGGGCCGCTCTGGAGCTTGCGCACGGGCAGCTCGAGCTCCTGCTCGAGGAGCGTGCCCGTCGTCCCGGTCGCCACGAGGTGGTGCACCACGAGCATCTCGCGGTTGTAGTGGCACCACTCCACGAGGTCGGCCTTCTTGTTGTCGTGGGCCACGAGGCCGATCGTCTTGCGCGGTTCGAGCACGGGGTCCATGGGGCATCCTGCTGCAGCGGGTCGGTCCGATTGTGCGCCGGACGCATGAACGGGAACGGGCCGCCCGTCACCCGATGAGGCCGCGACGCCTCGCGATCGCGACCGCCTCGCCGCGGGTGTGGGCGCCGAGCTTTTGGAGCAGCCGCGATACGTGGATGCCGACGGTCTTCGGGCTGAGGAACAGCCGCTCCGCGATCTGCGGGTTGGTGTGACCCTCGGCCAGGAGCTCCAGCACCTCCAGCTCCCGGCCGGTCGGCGCGTCCGGGTCCTCGCGCTCCCGCGGCGGCTCCCCCAGCCGGACCCGGGCCCGCCGGGCGAGCTCCAGCGCATGGGCTCGGAGCGGCTCGGAGCGCAGCGCCGCCGCCGTCGCGAGCACGGCCTCCAGGGCCTCGCGGCCCGCTGACCCGTCGCGAGCGGCGAACGATGCCTGCGCCGCGGACAGCCGGGCCCAGCCCGCCTCCCAGGGCCTGCCGGCCGCGTCCCAGGCGGCGGCCGCTCCGCGCCACGCCTGCGCATCCGGCGGCACGGTCACGGCGGCCGCCACCTCCGCCGCGAGCGCGGCGCACACGAGCGGGTCCGGATGGCGCCCGGCCGCGGCGAGGGACGCCGCGCCGTCGCCCATGCCGAGCCTCGACTGCCAGCGCGCCGTCCACGCCCGGACGTCCTTGCCCCAGACGCCGGGCACGGACGGGATCGCGGCCGCCCAGCGCCGGGCGTCCTCCGCGTCCGAGCGCAGCCACGCGAGCTCGACACGGGCGAGCTCGAGCCAGCCGCCGAGCGCCCCCGGCCCGCCGATCGCGCCGGCGGTCGCGGCCTCCGTGAGCGCGGCCTCGGCCCGGTCGAATGCGCCGCGGCGCATGGCCACGAGCCCCGTCGCGAGCGCCGGGAACGCCCGGGTGTCGGCGGCATCGAGGACGGCCTCGGCCTCGTCGAGGCGACCGGCGTCGAGCAGCAGCAGCGCGGCGCGGCCGCGCAGGTCCGACCCGTGCGTCCGGGCGAGCCCCAGCCGGCTGCATGCCTCGATCCCGCGCCTCGCGGCATCGAGCGCGGCGTCGCCCGAGCCCTCCAGCCCGCGCAGGTCGACGAGGAACTGGAAGCCGTGGCCCACGCAGAACGTCGCGCCACTCGCCAGCGCCAGCCGGACGGCCTCGTCCAGCCACGGGGCGCCGTCCAGGCTGCCCTCGAACGCGCGGCCCATCCCCGCCAGCGCGTAGCCCTCCGACGCGATCACGAGGTCGCCGATCGCGATCGCCTGGGCGGCCGCGTCGAGTCCGTACCGGACACCGGCCGCCGGGTCGCCCATCGCGACGGCAGCGCGGCCGCTGCCCCACGCGGCGCGCGCACGGACCGCGGGGCTGGCGTCCGGGCCCAGGAGGGAGCGCGCGGCCGCGAACGCCTCGACGGCCTCCCCCCGGCGGCCGGCATCCCACGCGTAGCTGCCGTGGGCCACGACGGCCCCCACGCGCCCGGGATCCCGCCGCTCGGCCTCCTGCGCGCGGCCGAGCGCCCGTTCCGGGTCCGAGGTGAGCCA
>JAICUV010000153.1 GCA_025935655.1 Chloroflexota bacterium
CCGCCCCCGCCCCGGACGCCCCGGCCGGGCGCGCCGGGCCCTGGGACATCGCTCCCACACGACAACCGGGATCGTTCGATCGCCGTCGAACACAGGACCTGCACAGTCGGCGCCCGGCGTTCTGACAGGTGGGCCGGGTCGTGTTCGACGCCCGTCGAGTGATCTGCAGGTACGCGAATCCGGGCGACCCGGCTGGTGCGCGCGCGGCTGGTGCCCGCGCCTGCCCGCAGGGCTGGTGCCCGCCCGGCTGGTGCCGGCACGACTGGATATGATCCCGCCCACATGACTACCACCCCCGCTCCGGCATCCGCGCGGTCGGTCGGCCCGCCGACTCCCGAGCCGACGGGCTGGTCGCCCGCGGCGCTCCGGACGCTCGCGCTCGTGGCCGAGACGATCTCCGCAGGTGACGGAGCGCGGCGCGCGCGCCTTGCGGCGGCGGCGCTGGACCTCGCGGCCGACCCCGCCCAGGTCGTGCAGCTGAAGCTCGTGCTGCGGGCGTTCGAGATACGGGCGGCGAACCTCCTGCTCACCGGGCGCCCGGTCCGCTTCTCGGATCTCGGCCAGGCGGACCGTGAGGCGTATCTCCTCGCCTGGGCGACGTCCCGCGTCCCGCAGCGTCGGACCGCGTACCAGGGCCTCAAGCGGCTGCTCGCGTTCCTCGCCTTTGCCGACCCGGGCGAGACCGGTGACAACCCGAGGCTGCGGGCGATCGGGTTCGACGTGGAGCCCGAGCCCGTCACCGATGAGCCGACGCCCATCCGGCCCCTGGACCTCGCGCCGCTCGCCGCCGCGACCCCGCCGGGCGAGGCGATCGTCCTCCAGGCCGACATCGTGATCGTGGGCTCCGGCGCCGGCGGTGGCGTCATCGCGGCGGAGGCGGCACGCGCCGGCCGGTCCGTGGTGGTCCTGGAGGCGGGGCCCTTCCTGTCCGAGCCCGAGATGCCCGTCGACGAGCTGTCCGCCTTCGACCGGTTGTACCTCAACCACGGGTTCAACGTGTCCTGGGACGCCTCGATCATGACCCTCGCCGGGGCGGGCGTCGGTGGCGGGACGACGGTCAACTGGATGACCTGCATCGCGCCGCCGGCGTCCACGCGCCGCCACTGGACGACCGCACACGGCCTCGACGGCTTCGACGGCCCCGAGCTGGACGCCGACATCGCGACCGCCATGACCGAGATCGGCGTGTCGCCGTCACCCAACGTCCCGCCCAAGGACGCGCTCATCCTGCGCGGCTGCACGGAGCTGCGCCAGGAGGTCGGCGAGATCCAGCGCAACGGCGTCGGCTGCGGCGACTGTGGCCGATGCGGGTTCGGCTGCAGGCGGGGGGCGAAGCAGTCCGGGCTGCGGGTCCACCTCGCGGAGGCGTGGCGGGCCGGTGCACGGATCGTGCCCGACGCCGAGGTCTCGCGGGTGCTCCTCGATGGCGCCCGCGCGACGGGCGTGGAGGCCGTGGCGACCGTCGGGGGCCGACCGTGGCGGCTCATCGTGCGCGCGCCACAGGTCGTCCTGGCGGCGGGCGCCCTTCGGACGCCGATCATCCTCGAGCGCACGGGCATCGACCACCCGGCCACGGGCCGCCACCTGCGGCTCCACCCGGTGGGCGTCATCGGGGCGTTCCTGGACGAGGACGTGGTCATGTGGCGGGGGACGATGCAGGCCGCGCGGGCGCTCCACCACCTCGACATCGATGGCGACGGAATCGGCGACGGCCCGAACGACGCGCCCGGGGGCTTCATCGTGGAGTCGGCGCCTGGGACGCCGGGGCTCATCGCGCTCGTGTTCCCGTGGGAGGGCCGTGACGCGTTCGACGGCCTCATGCGCCGGATCCGGCACGTGGCCCCGATCATCGGGATCGTCCGTGAGAAGGGATCCGGCCGCGTCCACCTGTCGCGGGCGGGCCGGCCGCGCATCGACTACACGGTCTCGCCCGAGGACCGCCGGACGCTGGGGGCGATGCTCGCCGAGGGCGCCCGGATCGCGTGGGAGGGCGGTTCGCGCGAGATGGTCGCGGTCGGGGCGCCGCCACGCTGGTTCCGGGCGCAGGGCGGCCCCGGCGACGGCCGGGCCTTCGACGCCTGGCAGGCCGGCCTCCGCGGCTTCTCGTTCGAGCCCAACCGGGGCACGGTCGTCTCCGCCCACCAGATGGGGTCGGCACGGGCGGGCGGGGATCCGGCCGGCTACACCGCGGACCCGGCCGGCCGGGTGCGGGCGGCGGACGCGCGTGCCGGGAAGGACCGCCTCGTGCGGGGGCTCTACGTGGGCGACGCCTCGGCGTTCCCCAGCGCGCTCGGCGTGAACCCGATGATCACGACGATGGCGTGGGCGCGGCGGGTCGCCCGGACGGTGCTCGCGGAGGGCTGACGCCCCCGGCGGACGGCCCGGCGGACGGTCCGACGGCCCCGGTCAGCGGGTGGCTGCCGCCGCGGGCGTCGTCGCCGGGACGGGCTCGCGGTCCTCGGTGGCCGATGCGCGGCTGGCCCGCCCGCGGCCCGTCACGATGAGGACCACGGCCGCGACGATCACGACCGACGCGACGACGGTCCGCGCCGAGAACGGCTCGGACAGGACGAGCGATCCGAGGATGACCGCCACGACCGGGTTCACGTACGCGTACGTGGACACGCGCGACAGCGGTGCGACCTGGATCAGCCAGGCGAAGGTCGTGTAGCCGACGAGGCTGCCGACGAAGATCAGGTAGACGATGCCGAGCCAGCTCGTCGTGGACACGGCGGCCATGTCGAAGCCGGCCCATTCGCCGGTCAGCGTCGCCAGGACGAGGAACGCGAGCCCCGCCGCGATCATCTCGAAGCCCGACGCGAGGAGGGCCGGCGCGGGCAGCACGGCGCGCCGCGCCGCGTAGAGCGTGCCGATCGACCACGAGACCGGGGAGACGAGCAGCGCGGCGAGCCCGGCCGGGTCGAGGTCACCCACGGCGCCCGCGGGCCAGGCGAGGATCGCGACGCCCACGAGGCCGACGACGATCCCGGCCGCGACGATCCGCGGCACCGGTTCCCGGAACAGCACCCAGCCGAAGATCGCGAGCCACATCGGCACGAGGGCGATGAGCAGCGCCGCGATGCCGGTGGCGACGGTCTGCTCGCCCCAAGCGACGAGGCCCGTGCCCCCGACGAGCAGCAGCGTGCCGACGATCGTGGTGTCCAGGAGCTGGCGCCGGGTGGGCATCGGCACGCGGCCGCGGTTCCAGGCGATCACCATGACGGCGAGGAGGACGCCCGCGGGGATGAACCGGGCCGCGCCCATGACGAACGGGGGCAGGCTGTCCATCGCGACCTTCATCCCGAGGTAGGTCGACCCCCAGACGACCCACAGCACCAGGATCCCGATCCAGACGGCGAGGGGATTGGCGTGCGGTCGGCTCATCGCGGGGACGCTCGTAGCGAGGGGAGGAATTGGCGGAGTGTAGCGGCCCGTGGGCCGCTTGCGCTACACCAATAGGCCAAGTTGCGGGCGGGTTGCGATGGCCCAGCGTCGCCGAGGCCGGCGCACCCGCGACGTGCAGACGCCGAGGTCGGGCCGCGCGGTCGACCGCCCGGGTCAGGCCGCGCTGTCGACCGCCGTCGGACGGCAGACCTTGCACGGCCGGTAGCCCCTGGCGCCGGCCTCGCGCAGCGAGCGGAACGACACCCGGTACCGGTCCTGGACGCGCCGCGCGTGACGGCAGGTCGGCCAGCACACGATCTTCGTCGTGGTGGAGCCGGACAGCCGCTCGCCCCGTCGCGCGGCATCCTCGAGCCCATCCGGGTCCAGGCCCTCGGCCGCCAGGATCGTCCGCTTGTTGCGCGGCCCGCCGAGGCTGTACTGGCCGATGGTGCCGTCCGTGCGCACGACGCGGTGGCAGGGCACGATGAGCGGGACCGGGTTGTGCCCCAGCGCGGTGCCGACGGCGCGGACCGCCTTCGGGCGGCCGATCTCCGCGGCGATCCAGCCGTACGGGCGCACCTCGCCGCGCGGGATCTCGAGCGCCTTCGTCCAGACCGCGACCTCGAACTCCGTCCGCCCGCGCAGGTCGAGCGGGATGCGCACCCGGGTCTCGCCCGCGAGCCGCCGCCCGATGGCGGTCGCCAGCGGCACCGGCACGGCGTCGGCGAGGGTCGTGCGGCGGCCCGACCGCTCCTCGTGGCGCGTGGCGGCCTCGGCTCCGTCGCGGGCGAGCTCCACCTCGGACACGCCGCGCCCGTTCCAGGCGACCCACAGGGTGCCCAGCGGCGAATCGATCGGCGCCATGCGGTCGGCGAGGCCGGTCTCCACGAGCACGTCCTCCCTGACATGGACGGGGGCGGGCTCGAACAGCGCGGGCGCGAGGCCGCCGGGGGTGTCATCGGTGAAACGGATCGGGGTGGTCATGCGGTCAGCTCCTCGAGCTCGTGGGCGGTCAGTGAGGCGCGGAGCATCGCGAGCCCCCGGGAGACCTGGGACTTGAGGGTGCCCTCGGGCCGGCCGAGGACCTCGGCGAGCTCGGCGTAGGAGAGGTCGTCGACGTGGCGGAGGATCACGGGGATCCGGTAGCGGTCGGGGAGGCCGGCGAGCAGGACGGCGAGGCGCTCACGGTCGGCGCCGGCGAGCGCGAGGGCGGCCGGGTCCGTCGCGCCGTCCGCGGACGGCTCGCGCCCTGCCTCCACGAGCGGCGCGAGCGGCGTCGTCGGCAGGGGATGGCGGCGGACCCGGTTCCGGCACAGGTTCACGACGATCGTCGCGAGCCAAGCCCGGAGCCGCAGCTCGCGGATGCGCTGCGCGTCGTAGCCGGCGAGCGCGCGGTACGCCCGGACGAGGGCGTCCTGGGCCACCTCCTCGGCGTCGTGCGGATCCCCGAGGACGCGCAGCGCGATCGCGTAGCAGCGGTCGACGTGCGTCCGGACGAGGGTCTCGAACGAGCCGTCGAGGTCGCGCGCGAGGCGTTCGGTGAGCTCGGTGTCGTCCATCAGGTACCACAACCCGGTCCGGCGCGATCCGGTTGCATCCGCCGCCCGATCGCGATCCTAGCGCCTCGCCGCGGACACCCGGACGCGGAGGGCCGCGTGTCACAATCCGGCCATGCGCATCGACGACCGTTTCGACGACCTGGTCGCCAGCCTCGGGGGGTTCTACCGGACCTGGTACGTCTACGTCGGCCTGGAGCTGGGACTGCTCGGGCGGCTGCGGGACGCGGGCCCCGAGGGGATCACGACCGCGGAGCTCGCGCGGCGGACGGGGACGGAGCCGCGGCTCGTCGCCGACTGGGCGTGGGGCGCCGACGCGCACGACCTCGTGACCATCGAGGACGGGCGGCTCTCGATCCCGGACGACGTCGCGACGGTGCTCCTGGACGCCGACCGCTCCGAGTACCTGGGCGGCCAGTTCCTCCACGCAGCGGTCGGCAGCCTCGACTACGCGCACCTCCTGGACGTGTTCCGGACCGGCGCGCCCGCGCCCGAGCGGCCCGACCGCTACCGGGCGGCCATCGAGCGCCTCACCGTCCAGGACATCGCGGTGTTCTTCCAGGAGGTCCTCGCCTCGGTGCCCGAGCTCGTGGTGAGTCTCCGGCCGGGAACCCGGATCCTCGACGTCCACTGCGGAGGCGGCCGCTGGCTCATCGCGATGGCCCGCCGCTTCCCGGGCACCACGCTGATCGGCGTGGAGTTCGAGCCCGACTCCGTCGCTCGCGCCCGGGCCAACGTGGCCGCGGCGGTGCTCGCCGAGCGGATCACGATCGAGCAGGGCGCCGTCGAGGCGGTGGGGCACGCCGGCGAGTGCGACCTCGCCTACTTCCAGTACGCGCTCCACCAGCTGGCCGACGCGCCCGCAGCCCTGCGCTCCGCGTGGGAGGCAGTCGCCGAGGGTGGCTGGCTCGTGACGCTGGACTGGTACATCCCGTCGGATCCGGACGAGCTCCGGAGCCGGCACGGCGAGCTCATCGCGGGGGTCCAGCTGGACGAGCTCGTCCAGGGGACGCGCCTCGTGTCCCGGTCCGAGGCCCTCGGCTGGTACGAGGCGGCCGGCATCCCGACGCCCGAGCTCATCGACCTCCCCTCGGGCGCCACGGCGATCATCGCGCGCCGCTGAGGCTCGCGCGGCGCGTCGCGCGGCGGACGGGCGCTGGCCCGGTTCCACCAGCCGGGCCGGGCATGGCAGCCGGGCTAGAGTGGGCCCGTGACGCGGTACCTGGCCATCGACGACGAGACGCTGCGCGCCCTCGAGCGCCACGAGACGATCGCGCACGCCATCCCGCGCCGGGACGTCCGCGACCTGCATGACGCGTACGTCCTCTACGACCCGGACGACCCGGACCCGTTCTGGAACCGGATGGTCAGCCTGCGCTGGCCCTCGGACCCCGCCGCGTTCGACCGCCGGCTGACCGAGGCGCTGGCGCTGTTCGCGCTGCTCTCGAGGACACCGCACGTCTGGCCGTCGCCCGTCCACTCGCAGCCCGCCGACCTCGTCGGGCGGCTCCTCGCCAACGGGTTCGGCGACGCCGGGACCGGCCACGTGATGGTGCTGCCCGAGCCGGCGTCCGTGCCACCGGTCAGGCCGACCGAGCTCGGGGCCGGCGTGACGCTGACCGCGATCGCCACCGCGGCGGACGCGCGGGAGGGCGACCTCGACGACATCGGACTGGTGCTCGCGGAGTCGTTCGGGGCGCCACCGTCCCGCGGGCCCGAGCTCGCGGCCGACCTTCGGCTCACGCTCGACGACGACCGCGTGCTGCTGGCGCTCGCGCGGGTGGACGGGGAGCCCGCCGCCGTCGCCAAGGCGACCACCTTCGACGGCTTCACGTACCTCTCGTCGATCGGGACCAGGGAGGCCTTCCGGGGACGCGGCCTGGCCCCGCTTGCGACGCGCCACGCGCTGGCCGCGGCGGGCGGGGGATCACGCTGGGCGTATCTCGGCGTGTGGAGCGGCAACGAGCCCGCCATCAAGGTCTACGAGCGCCTGGGGTTCGCGTCGCTCGGCGAGTCGCCGGACCTCCTGCTCGAATGACCCGCTGGGCGCGGCTCACGTGGCAGGTGCCGGACCCGGCCGCGTTCGCCACGACCCTCGCGCGGCGGCTCGGCGTCGACGCCGGTCCGGGCGGGCTCGTGCCGGATGCGTGGGTCATCGACCTCGGCTCCGCGTGGCTCGAGATCCGGCCCTGGATCCGGGAGTCCCCCTCGGACGCACCGCGGCCGGGCGGCCGGCTCATGCTCGAGCCCGTCCCCGCGGGCGAGCCGGCGCCCGACGACACGGACCCGGCGGCGGCGAGGCCGCTGCGCCTCGCCGGGACCGGCTGGGCGACCGTGGAGCTGGACCGTGCCGAGGACTCGCTGGGGATGTGGCTCGGCGATGCGACGGCGGACGCCGGCGGCCCCGCGTCCGACACGGCTGAGCCACACCTGGGCGCCATCGCCCGTGTCCGTCCCGCCGGCGGGCTGCCCGGCGATGCGTTCGTGCTCCTGGAGCCGACCACCGAGGGCCGGCTCGCGGCGTCGCTCGTCCGGGACGACGAGGGGCCGTGCGCGCTCTACCTCCGCCCGGCCGCCGGGCTGGGCGCCTGGGCGGCGGCGGCACGCGCGCGCGGCGTCCACCTTGGCCCGCGGCGCGCCGGACCGCTCGGCAGCGAGGTGCTCATCGCCGGCGGCCCGGCCGCCGGCCCGCACCTGCTCGTCGTGGATGCCGCCCGCCGCTCGAAACGCAACCCGCCCGCGGGTACCATCGCGCCATGAACGACGTCGCTCAGCTCACGATCCGCGCGGCAACCGGGGCCGACACCGAGCGCCTCGCATCGCTCCTCACCGACGAGGGGTACCCCGCGGGTCCCACCGACCTCGCGCGCCGGGTCGAGCGGTTCGCCGCGCCGTCCTCGGGCGTCCTCGTGGCCGAGCAGGCGGGCGAGGTCCTCGGGTTCGTCGCCTACCACCGGGTGCCGCGGTTCGAGTCCGACGGCTGGTTCATCCGCGTGGTGACCCTCGTCGTCGACCCCGGCGCGCGCGAGCGCGGGATCGCGAAGGCGCTGCTCGCGGACGTGGAGCGCGTGGCACGCGAGGAGGGCGACGCCTTCCTCGAGGTCACGGCGGGCCATCACCGGCCGGATGCCCGGCAGCTGTTCGAGTCCGTGGGCTACGACTCCACCGTCACCACCTACCTGCGCAAGCGCACCTGACGTCCCAGCGCGTCCCGCGCACCGGCATCGACCAGTGACGTTCCCCAGGCTCCGGCTCCGCGACGAGGTGGCGGGTCTCCTCGACCTCCCATGGGAGCGGCCGCTCAAGACCTGGGA
>JAICUV010000283.1 GCA_025935655.1 Chloroflexota bacterium
ACGATCGCGGACGCGTACGGGAGCAGCACCCGGAGCCACAGGTCGCCGAGGCCGTCCACGTCGCCGACGAGCCGGGCCAGCAGGTCGCCGCTCCGGAGCTCCGCGAGGCCCCCGGGCGCGAGGGTCGCCAGCCGTGCGTAGACCGATGCCCGGAGCTCCGCGAGGACCCGGAACGCGGCGTCGTGCGCGGTCAGCCGTTCCGCGTAGCGGAGGACGCCCCGGCCGACGCCGAACGCGCGGACGGCCGTGATCGCGACGAGCAGCGCGAGCACCGGGGGCTGCGCCGCGGCCTTCGAGACGAGCCACGCGGACGTGGACGCGAGCCCGATCGCGCACGCGCCTGCCGCGACGCCCGCGATCACCGCGAGTGCCAGGCGCGCGGTGACCGGGCGGCCGAGTCCCAGGATCGCGAGCAGCGGTCTCACGGCACGATCCCGCCCGGCAAGACCGCCGCGACCGGCGCAGCCTCGGCCGGTTCGACGGACGCCCACGCCACCGCGACCTCCCGGTCCGCCCCCGCGACGGCCCCCGGCCGGTGGGCGACGAGGAGCACGACCGCCCCGCCGTCCGCGGCCGCGCGGATCGCCCGCAGGACCGTCGCCTCGGCCGCGTCGTCGAGGCCCGCCGTCGGCTCGTCGAGGAGGACGACCGGCGTCCGGCGGGCGAGGGCGCGCGCGATGCCGACCCGTCGCCGCTGCCCGCTCGAGAGGCCCGCGCCGCGCTCGCCGAGCACGAGCCCCGTCGCCACGTCCGCGAGCCCGACGGCATCGAGGGCACGCCGGACGTCGTCGTCCGACAGCGACGGCTCCCCGAGGCGCACGTTGTCCGCGACCGTCCCCGCGAACAGGTACGGCGACTGGGGAACCCACGCGACCGTCCGCCGCCAGGCCGCCGGTGCGAGGTCACGGACGTCGACGACCGCCCCGTCGTCGCCGGCCACGACGACCCGTCCCCCCGCAGGCTCCAGCATGCCGAGGACCACCGCGAGGAGCGTGCTCTTGCCGGCACCCGACGGCCCGGTGATCGCCACCACCTCGTGCGGGCGCGCCACGAGCGACACGCCCGCGGGCGCGAGCACGTCGCGTCCCGGCTGCTCCACCGAGACGCCCTCCACGCGGATCGCGGTGATGGGCGTCGGCACGGCTGCGCCGTCATCATCGGGGCGCACCGGCGCATCGATGATCGCGAACGCGGCTCCCGCCGCGGCGAATCCCTCCTCGGACGCGTGGAACTCGGCCCCGAGCCGCCGCAGCGGAAGGTACGCCTCGGGCGCGAGGACCAGCGCGAACAGCCCCACCTCGAGACCCAGGCTTCCCTCCACGAGGCGCACGCCCACCCCGACGGCGACGAGCGCGACCGAGATCGTGGCGAGCAGCTCCAAGACGAGCGCGGACAGGAAGGCGACCCGCAGGGTGGCCATCGTCGTCGTCCGATAGCGGTCCGTGATCGTGCGCAGGGTCGCGACCTGCGCGGCCGCGCGGCCGTACGCGCGGAGCGTCGGCAGGCCGGCAACGACGTCGCCGAACCGGCTGGCGAGCACCGCGAGCGTCCGCCAGCGTCGGCGGCGGTGCTCCTCCGACATCCGGCCCACGAGGACCATGAACACCGGGATCAGGGGCACGGTCAGCGCCACCGTGAGCGCGGCGACGAGGTCGACCGCGAGCAGGCACAGGGCGACGGCGACCGGGACGACCGCCGCCAGCCCGAGCTGTGGCAGGTAGCGGCCGTACCACCCGTCCAGGGCATCCAGGCCGCGGGTCGCCAGCAGCGTCAGCTCGCCGCTCTGGCGGTCCGCGGCCCAGCGCGGGCCGAGCGCCACCGCCCGCGCGAGCAGCGCCACCCGCAGCGACGCCTTCACGGAGCCACTGATCCGCTGTGCCGCGATCTCCGACCCCCACGCAAGGGCCGCGCGCGCGAGGAGCACGAGCGCGAGCAGCGCGAGCGGCGCCGCGAGCTCCGCCGCGCCCTCGCCGCCCAGGTACGCGCCGGAGATGGTCCGGGCGAGGAGCGCCGCCTGGGCGATCGCGAGGAGCGCCGTGCCGACGCCGAGCGCGACCGCGAGGGCGAGCGCCCCGGATGCGCCGCGTCCCGAGACGAGCAGCCGGCGGGAGGGGCGATCGCCGGCGGCTGCCGGGGGCGCCGGGGCACGACGGGACACGGTGGGACGCGGCCTCCGGGTCAGCGCTCGGGCGTCGCGCGCGGGACGGTCACCCGCTTGCGGAACACCCAGTACGTCCAGCCCTGGTAGAGGATCACGAGCGGCGTGAACACCACCGCGACCACGGTCATGATCGAGAGCGTGTACGGGGTGGAGGCGGCGTTCGTCGTCGTCAGGCTCCAGGCCGGATCGAGCGACGACGGCATCACGTCCGGGAACAGCGCGACGAACAGGCTGGCGACCGCCAGCGCGATCGTCGCCCCGGAGCCGATGAACGCCCAGGCCTCGTGGCGCAGCCGGCTGGCGACGAGCGCGCCCACGAACGCGAGCACCGCGAGCACGGCGATTCCCGACGAGGCGGGATCCCCGTGGAGGGCCTGCGCCCACGCAAGGAACAGGACGGCGACGAGCGCCGTGACCAGCCCCACGGGCAGCACCTGGCGGCGGGCCCGCTCCCGGATCTCCCCGTCGGTCTTGAGCACGAGGAACACGAGGCCGTGGGTCAGGAACAGCAGCAGCGTGGTGAGGCCGCCGAGCAGCGCGAACGGGTTGAGCAGCGTGAGCAGGCCGCCCTGGAAGTGGCCGTCGGCGTCGATCGGCGTGCCCCCGAGGATGTTCGCGAACGCGACGCCCCACAGGACGGCGGGCACGACGCTGCCGATCGCGATCCCCGCATCGCACCGCCGGCGCCAGTCGAGGCCGCCGTGCTTGTTGCGGTACTCGATGCTCACGCCCCGGACGATGAGGGCGATCAGGATCAGGAACAGCGCGAGGTAGAAGCCCGAGAACAGCGTCGCGTACCACTCCGGGAACGCGGCGAACGTGGCGCCCCCGGCGACGATCAGCCACACCTCGTTGCCGTCCCACACGGGGCCGATCGTGCGCAGGATCGCCCGCCGCTCGGGCTCGTTCCGCCCCAGCAGGCCGAGGAGCATGCCGACGCCGAAGTCGAAGCCCTCGAGGACGAAGTATCCGATCCACAGGACGGCGATGAGCCCGAACCAGACGGTCGTGAGTTCCATCGTCGTTCCCCTAGTATCCGAGCGCCGGCAGGGGCTCGGCGTCGTGCTCGAAGCCGGTATCCGGCGTCGGCTCCGGGAGGCCCGAACGGACCCGGCGCACGACGAGCCCGAGCATCACGGCGGCGAGCGCGCCGTACAGCAGCGTGAACCCGATCATCGTCAGCGCGACGGCCCAGGCGGGGTTCGTCGGCGTCACGGCGGGCGCCGTCTCCATGAGCCCGAACACGATCCACGGCTGGCGGCCGATCTCCGTGAACATCCACGCGAAGGAGTTGGCGGCCAGCGGCAGGAACGGGAGCAGGACTGCGAGGGTCACGGCGCCGCGGCTGGGGACCCCGCCCCGACGGAGCTTCCACAGGAACCATGCCGCGGCCGCCGCGGCGATCGCCCCCGCGCCGATCATCCAGCGGAACGTCCAGTAGGTGATCGGGATGTTCGGCGTGTAGTCCCCTGGTCCGTACGTCTGCTCGTACTGCGCCTGGATGTCGTTGATGCCTTCGACCTTGCCGTCGAACGTCCCCGTGGCGAGGAACGACAGGAGGTACGGGATCCGGATCGAGTACACCTCGGCGCTGCCGTCCGGCGTCCCGATCGTGAACACCGAGAACGACGCCGGCTGCTCGGTCTCCCACAGCGCCTCGGCCGCGGCCATCTTCATCGGCTGCTGCTCGGTCATGATCTTGCCCTGGATGTCGCCGGTGACGGCGACCGCGAGGCCCGCGAACAGCAGCATCACGGCGCCGGCCTTGGCCGCGGGCCGGAACGGGGCGTCGGCCGGGCGGTGGCCGCGGACCAGGCGGTACATCGCGACCCCGGTGATGAACGCGCCGGTCGTCATGAACGAGGCGGCCATCGTGTGGGGGAAGGTGATCAGCGCGGTGCTGTTGGTCAGGACCGCGACGAAGTCGATGAGCTCCGCCCGCCCGGCCTCCGCGTTGACCGTGTAGCCCACGGGGTGCTGCATCCACGAGTTCGCGGCGAGGATGATGTAC
>JAICUV010000178.1 GCA_025935655.1 Chloroflexota bacterium
AGGCTGTCGTAGAGCGCGCACTCGCCCGGGATGTAGCCGAGCCGCTTGTGGATCGACACCGGGTCCACGGTCGTCTCGCTGTCGAACACGAACGCCTTGCCCGAAGTGGGCCGGATGAGGTCGAGCAGGGTCCGGATCGTGGTGGTCTTGCCGGCGCCGTTGGGGCCGAGGAACCCGAAGACCTCGCCGGGAAGGACCTCGAGGTCGACGTCGATGATCCCCCGGTGGGAGCCGTAGCTCTTCGTGAGGCGCTCGGTGCGGATGATGGCGGGCATCTCAATCCTTTCCCGCAGGGACGCTGGCGGGCGTCGCCGCTCGGCGGGTCCTGAACTGGTCGACGGCGATGTTCACCACGTCGACCATCACGGTGTACAGCTCGTGGACGTCACGGAGCCGCTGCAGCGAGACGGGGTCGCGGTCCGAGAGGGAGGCGATGGCGCTCTCGAGCGTGTCGAGCGACGGGCGGAGGGCCCGCTGGCGGTTCTCGATCGCGCGGATCGCGCTGTCGTCGCTCACGCTCCAGTAGTCGCGCCGGTCCCCGGGCCGCCGGGTGCGCTGGATGAGGTCGGAGGGCTCCAGCCAGCGCACCGCGCCGCTGATCGCTCCCCGGCTCGCCCCGATGGCCTCCGCGATGTCGTCGACGCTCTGCTCGCGTGGCTCGCAGACGAGGAGCCAGGCCCAGAGGCGTCCGGCGACCGGGGGGAGCCCCTCGGCGGCGAGGATCCGCGACCAGCGTTCGACGAAGGATCGTTCGGCGTCTCGCATGCGCCGACTCTACGCCGGTTCTGAACTTTCAGTCAATACTGAAACTTGAGGAACGGGGACGCTCGCCTACCCGCCCTTGCCGTTGCCCTTGCCGGGCTTGTCCGGCTTGTCCTTGCCCTTTCCCTTCCCGCCGCCGACCGCCGGCGCGCCCGCGGCGCCGCCGTCCGTGGCGGTCGGGGTGGGTCTCGGGCTGGCGGGCGCGGTGATCGAGCCACCGGGCGTGGGGAACGCATCGGCGCCGGTCATCGGCGTCGACGCCGGCGACGCGGCCGACCCGGCGAACGGGCCGTTGATGGCGATGAGCAGGCCGGCCGCGAGCAGCATCGCGACGAGGAGCGCGGCTGGCGCGAGCCTGCGGCGCGAAGGAGCCACGGCATCGGGCACGACCGCTCGCGGTTCGACCGGGACCGGCGCCGGGCGCGCCACGGGCCGAAGAGGCGCCGGGACGATCACCGTGCGGTCCTCGCTGGGATCGGTGACCGTCGGCCGCACGGCCAGCGCCCGGGCAACCGATGCGGCGGTGGGCCGCGCGGCGGGATCGACGTCGAGCATCGCCGGGAGCTCGGCCGCGAGCGGCTGGTCCTGCGTCGCCTGGGCGGGCGTTGCCCGCTGCGAGGCGAGGAGGGCAGCCGGCGACGACGCGTCGAACGGCGGCCGTCCGGCGACCGCCTCGTAGAGGACCGCGCCCAGCGCCCACACGTCGGAGGCCCTCGTAGCGGCTCCACCCGCAAGCACCTCGGGCGGCAGGAACCGCAGCGTCCCGACGACATCGCCGGCCGCGGTCACGTCGTCCAGCCCACCGGTCGCCTCGCCGCGGGCGATCCCGAAGTCCGCGAGCCGCGCACGACCGTCCACACCCAGCAGGATGTTCGAGGGCTTCACGTCGCGGTGGACGAGCCCGGCCGCGTGGACCGCCGCGAGCGCGCCCGCGAGGTCCGCACCGATCACGGCGACCGCGTCGCCGGGGAGTGGACCCGCGCCGAGCCGGTCGGCGAGCGATCCTCCGGCCAGGTGGTCCATCACGAGCCAGGCGCCGTCCGGCCCCTCGCCGGCATCGCGGACCCGGACCACCGCCGAATGCTCCACGGCCCGTGCCGCCTCGACCTCGCGCCGGAACCGCGCGCGGCTCGCCGGGTCCTGGGCGAGGCTCGGGTGGAGGCGCTTGAGGGCGACGGTCTCGCCCGTTCGCTCGTCGGTGGCACGCCAGACCTCGGCCATGCCGCCGCTCCCGATGCGTTCGTCGAGGCGGTACCGTCCGCCGACCGTTTCCTGCATCTGCCCACCACACCACGGATCGCGGCGCGGGCGCGACCCCGGCGGCCCACGGCCCGCCTCGCGGTTGTCTCGCAATCGGCGTCAGGCCGCCGGCCAGCCCCCGAGCTCCTCGAGCCTGGGCGGGTTCGCCCCCGCGCGGGTACAGGCGATCGCGGCCGCCCGCACCCCGAAGCGCGTCGCGCGCTCGACCGACGCCGCGCCGAGCGCCGCGGGCTTCGTGCCTGCCTGGACCAGCGCGGCGAGGACCGCCCCACCGAACGTGTCCCCCGCCCCGACCGTGTCCTCGACGTCCACGCGAGGCACGTCGACGACGGTGACGCGTCCGTCCACGAGGACGCGGACCGGGCCGGCGCCATCGGTCACGAGCACGGCGCGCACGCCGAGCGAGGCGATCCGGCGGGCGGCGGTCAGGGCGTCGGCCCCCGGCACGAGGAACGCGAGGTCGTCCGCGCTGACCTTGACGATGTCCGCGCGCGGCAGGATGCGGTCCATGCGCGCCCGGTACCCGTCCGTGTCGTGGGTGGCCGTCGGGCGACAGTTCGGGTCCACGAACAGCAGCACGTCCGCCGGGAGCGACGCGACGAGCGACTCGATCGTGGACGCCATCGGCTCCAGCACGAGGCCGAGCGTCCCGACGTGCACGGCCCGGGTTCCGGCCGGCAGGGCCACACGCGGCCCGGGCAGCACGGCGGGCGCGGACGTGCCCTCGGTGTAGAAGCGGTACGACGCGGCGCCGGCCGCGTCGAGCTCGGCGAGGGCGAGCGTGGTGGGCTGCTCGGTGCGCTGGACGAGGGCGGTGGACACGCCGTCCGCGATGAGCCCCGCCTCCAGCTCCCGGCCGAAGCGGTCCGATGACAGCCCGCCGAGCCACGCGACCTCGGCGCCCAGGCGCGCGATCGCCCGCGCCGCGTTGTAGGGCCCGCCACCGGGGATCGCGGCGATCGTGTCGTCCGCCCGGACGATGAGATCCACCAGGGCCTCGCCCGCGACGACGATCACGCCCTCAGAGCCCGATCGGGTGCCAGACCGTCTTCATCTCCAGGAACGCGGCGACCCACTCGGGTCGCTCGGCGGCCCCGTCGTCCAGCCAGTCGAAGCGCGCGTCCGTCACGCCACGGGGACGGCGGGCGACGCGCTTCACGGAGTCGGCGGCGGCCTCCTCGGCGGCCTTCCGCAGATCGTCCGGGATCCCCCAGCCGTCGATCGCGTCCACGTCCACGTGGGCGGCGAGGGGCGGGACGAGCTCGGCGCGGTGGCCGGTGATGATGTTGACCACGCCCGCGGGCACGTCCGACGTCGCGAGGACCTCGGCCAGCGTGATCGAGGGCAGCGGCCTCGTCTCCGAGGCGAGGACCACCGCGACGTTCCCGCCCGCGAGCACGGGCGCGAGCCGCGACACGAGACCCAGGAGCGAGCTGTGCTCCGGCGCGACCACGCCGACCACCCCGGTGGGCTCCGGGATCGTGAAGTTGAAGTACGGCGCGCCCACCGGGTTCGACGACCCCAGGACCTGGGCGATCTTGTCCGTCCAGCCGGCGTACCAGACCCAGCGATCGATCGCCCGCCCCACGACCTCGCGCGCGGCGCGGTACTCCAGGCCCTCCGCGATCGCCACCTCGCCCGTGAACTGGTCGAAGCGGCCCTCCATGAGCTCCGCGACCCGGTACAGGACCTGGCCCCGGTTCATCGCGGTGCGGCCCGCCCAGCCGCCCGAGGCGGCCCGGGCGATGCGCACGGCGTCCCGGATGTCCTTGCGGGAGCCGCGACAGGCGTTCGCGAGCGCGTCGCCGTCCGCGGAGCGCACCAGGTACGAGCGTCCGCTCTCCGTCCGCGGGAACTGCCCGCCCACGTACATCTTGTAGGTCTTGAGGACCGGGAGCCGCGCCTCCTGGGAGCGCGCCATCAGCGGTCCTCCAGCCGGACGTACGCGTGGAGGCCGTGCATGCCGCCCTCGCGCCCGAAGCCCGACTCCTTGTAGCCGCCGAACGGCGACGTGGGGTCGAACCGGTTGAACGTGTTGGCCCAGACCACGCCCGCCTTCATCGCCTGGACCATCGCGAGGACCTTGGACGCCTTCTCCGTCCAGATCCCGGCCGACAGGCCGTACGCCGTGTTGTTCGCCTTCTCGACCGCCTCGTCGGGGGTGCGGAACGTGAGCACCGAGAGCACCGGCCCGAAGATCTCCTCCTTCGCGATGCGATGGCTCTGGGCGACGTTCGTGAACAGCGTCGGTCGGAAGAAGTACCCGCGCTCAGGCAGGTCGCAGGCGGGCTGGTACAGCTCGGCGCCCTCGGCCTCGCCCGCCGCGACGAGCTCCGTGATCTTCTCCAGCTGGCTCCTGGAGTTGATCGCGCCGACGTCGGTGTTCTTGTCCAGCGGGTCGCCCACGCGGAGCGTCGAGAGGCGGTCCTTGAGCCGGGTGATCAGCTCGTCCGCCACCGACTCCTGGACCAGCAGCCGCGAACCCGCGCAGCACACCTCGCCCTGGTTGAAGTAGATGCCGTTGACGATGCCCTCCACGGCCTGGTCGAGCGCCGCGTCCTCGAACACGATGTTGGCCGCCTTGCCGCCCAGCTCCAGGGTCAGCGCCTTGTCCGTGCCCGCGACGGCCCGCTGGATCCGCTTGCCGATCTCCGTGGAGCCCGTGAACGCCACCTTGGCCACGTCCCGGTGGGTCACGAGGTGCATGCCCATGTCGCCCGGCCCGGTGACGATGTTCACGACGCCCGGGGGCAGGTCCGCCTGCTGGCAGACCTCGGCGAACAGCAGCGCCGAGAGCGGGGTCGTCGACGCCGGCTTGAGGACGACGGTGTTCCCGGCCGCGAGCGCCGGGGCGATCTTCCACGCGAGCATGAGCAGCGGGAAGTTCCACGGGATGATCTGGGCCGCGACACCGAGCGGCCGCGCCACGCGGCCCGGGAACGCGTACTCCAGCTTGTCCGCCCAGCCCGCGTAGTACCAGAAGTGCGCCGCCGCGAGCGGCACGTCGACGTCGCGGCTCTCCTTGATCGGCTTGCCCGAGTCCATCGACTCGAGGACCGCGAACTCGCGGGCGCGCTCCTGGAGGATCCGCGCGATCCGGTACAGGTACTTCGCGCGCTCCTTGCCCGGCATGTCGGTCCACGAGCGCTTGCC
Organism: Chloroflexota bacterium; assembly: GCA_025935655.1. GTDB lineage: Bacteria > Chloroflexota > Limnocylindria > Limnocylindrales > CSP1-4 > CAIXZV01. The sequence goes on from JAICUV010000178.1 coordinate 5,176, forward strand.
GGCGCGGACGGCGGCGGCCACCGCCCGGTCGATGTCGGCCGGCGTCGCCTTCGCCACGCGGGCGAGGGGCAGCTCGGTGGACGGGTCGATGCTCGCGAACGTGCCGCCGTCCGCGGCGTCACGGAAGCGGCCGTCGATGAACAGGCCGTACTGCTCGTCGAGCCGGACGATGTCGCGCGACTCGGGTGCCGGCGCGTACTCCCACGGGATCGCCTGGCCGTCGCCCATGCCCCAGGAGCTGGGAGCATGGCTGCCAGCCTTCGCCATCGTCCGATCGGTGCTCACGCGGCCATTATGGCATCCGGGAACGGCGCTCCAGCCGTCGTATCCTGCGGCGGTGCAGTCGATCGGGTGGGTGGTGTTCGGGACGGCGATGCTGCTCGTCGTGCTCCACCGGGGCGCGGCGAAGGCGTACCTCAGCGCGCTCGAGGCGCGTGACGGGCATCGCGACCCCGGCCTCTCGTGGCTGACCCACCGCGACCCCGACCCCGAGATCGAGCGGCTCCGCCGCCGCCGCCTGCTGCTCGTGATCCCGGCCGCGGCGTGCGTGCTCGCGGGCGTGATCATCCTGGGGTTCGCACCGCGGTGACGCTCCGGGAACGCCGGCGGGCCCGCTGGCGGGCCGCCCGCCCGGCGATCGCGTGGACGCTCGGGGCGTTCCTCGTCGCGGTCGTGATCGCGGTCGTCGCGACGACCAGCCTCGCCGGCGCCCAGCAGGCGTGCCTGACCGGTCCGGATCCGTGCCCCGCCGCCGACGACCCGCGGCTGGCGTGGCTCGTCGTGGCGTTCGTCGTCGTGCCGCTGGTGTGGCTCCTGGGCCTGCTGCTGCTGGCGGTCAGGGCGATGATGCGCGGCGCCCCGGACTGAGTTCGCGGGGGCGCGACCGCCACCGGCCGGATACGCTGCGGGCGATGCGACGACTCGCGGGTGCCCACGAGCTGCTCGACGGGCCGCTCGACGACCCGGCCGCCCTGCGCGGCAACCTGCGCGACCTCGCCCGGGTCAACCGCTGGCTCGGCGGGACCGCGGCGTCGGGCCGTGCCCTGGAGCGCCTGCTGGCCGGGCGCACCGTCCCCCACTCGCTGCTCGACGTCGGGACGGGCGGCGCCGACATCCCGCTCGCGCTGCTGGACGCCGCCCGACGCCGCGACCGGACGCTCGTGGTCACAGCCGTGGACTCGCGCACCGAGGTCCTCGACGCGGCGCGGGCGATCGACCCGCGGATCGGCTCGGCGCAGGGGCTCGAGCTCGCGGTCACCGACGGGCGCTCGCTCCCGTGGCCGGATCGCTCGTTCGACGTCGTCCACGCGTCGCTGCTCGTCCACCACCTCGAGCCACCCGACGCGCTCGCGTTCCTCAGGGAGGCCGCCCGGGTCGCGCGGATCGGCGTGATCGTGAACGACCTCGTCCGCGCTCGTCACCACCTGCTGGGGGCGCGCCTGCTGCTCGGCGTCACGACCCGCAACCGGTACACGCGCCACGACGGGCCGCTGTCGGTCCGCCGGGCGTACACCCTGATGGAGCTGCGCGCGCTGCTGGCCGGCGCGGCGCTCCGGCCCGTGGCGGAGGTCGGCGCATTCGCGGGTCACCGGGTCGCGATCGCCGCGGTGCCGATGCGCGAGCTCGAACGGCGGCGTGACGCCGGCCCCGATCCCCACCCTGACCCCGACCAGGGCTCGGAGCCCTCGTGACCACCCGCGTCGACGTCGTGGTGGTCGGGGGCGGGCCCGCGGGCGCGGCGACCGCCGCGTACCTCGCGCGGGCCGGCCACGAGGTCATGCTCGTCGAGCGGGCGCCCGCCTGGCGCTGGCGCGCCGGAGGCGTGTTCGCGTCACCGGCCGCGGTGCGCGAGCTGCGCCACGCCGGGCTCGAGGCGGAGACGCTGGCGCGCGTCGCCCGCCCGATCCCCGCCATGCGGGTGGAGCTGCCCGACCGCGACCGGACCTCGTTCCGGCTCACGTACGGCGCGGAG
>JAICUV010000322.1 GCA_025935655.1 Chloroflexota bacterium
ATCGGCCGCCTCGAGGATCTCGTCCCGCAGGAGGTTCGTGACCGGGACCTCGGCGGTGGGCACCAGGTACAGGTCGTCCCGGGTGACGACGTACATCTGGTCTTCCTTGTCCGGGATCTGGCCGGTGCCGCGCGCGCTCGCCGCGTTCACGACGGCCGGGGGCCACACCTCGGTGAAGCCGTGCTCCTGCGTGTGGACGTCGAGGAACCAGCTGATGAGGCTCCGCTGGAGCCGGCTGCCCGCGCCCTTGTAGACGGGGAAGCCGGAGCCTGCGATCTTGGCGCCGCGGGCGTTGTCGATGATGTCCAGCGCCTCGCCGATCTCCCAGTGGGGCTTGCGCTCCCACGCCACGCCCTCCGGCGCCGCGACCTCGCGCGCGAGCGGCTCGCCCCACGTGCGGACGGTGACGTTCGCCTCCTCGCCACCCACCGGGACCTCGGGGTCGGCCGGATTGGGGATGCGCAGGAGGAGGTCCTCGAGCTCCGCCTCGGCCGCGGCGAGCTCCGCGTCGATCGCGCTGATCCGCTCGCCGGCCGCGGTCGAGCGGTCGCGCAGGGCCGCGACCTCGGGGCCGTCGGGGGTGGCGCCGCCGCGGATCGCCTCGCCGATCTCCTTGCTCACGGCGTTGCGCTCGGCCTTGCGCGCGTCGGACTCCGACTGGAGCCGGCGGCGCGTCGCGTCGACGGCGATCGCCCGGTCCACGAGCGCAGGGTCCTCGCGCTTGTCGATCGCGCCCTTGCGGATCCGGTCCGGCTCCTCGCGGAGCCGCTGGACGCCGACGCTCATGCCGTGGCCTCCCCTGCCGCGCCGGCCTCGGTGAGCCGGCGGATGACGAAGTCGCGTTCCAGGCTCGCGAGCAGCCAGCCCGCGCGCGGCCCGTTCGGCCGCCCGAGGAACGCGAGGTACAGCGCGTTGAACGCCGCCTTGGCATCCAGCCCGTGGTCCGAGGCGACGGCGAAGATCGCGGCCTGCCATTGCTCGCCGCTCGAGAGCGCCTCGCCGTGGGCCGCCTCCGACAGCGCCCGCAGGAAGCCCACCTGCTCCGGGCGCAGGAGCGCCACCTCGGCGGGCAGCGCGTCGCGCCGGATCTCGATCCGGGCGCGCTCGGGCGCATATGCCTCCAGCCACCGGCGGACGGCCGCCAGGCGGACCTCGAACTCCGCGGCCTCGGCCTCGGTGAGCGGGCTCCCCTTCTCCGCCGCCACGCGCTCGTGGACGTCGACGCCCGGGACCTGGGCGAGCAGCGCGAGGTGGCCGAAGGCCGGCCGGAACGCGGCCGCGACCGCGTCGACGTCCGCCGCCGGGTCCAGCAGCGAGTAGCGGAAGATCGACTCGTGGCCGGACGGGAGCTCGCCCTTGACCTCGCGTCCCGCGGTCGCGGCCCCCAGGCGGTCGAACTCGTCGAACAGGCGCGGGATCGCGTCCGTGCCCTCGGGATCGAACTCGATCGCCGACTCGGGCCGGTTGCGGGCGAACAGGAAGCGGAGCTGCTCGGGCGGGATGACGGAGCCGATGGTGTGGGCCGCCGCGCCGATGCCCTTCGAGGTGGACATCTTGCGCCCGCCGAGGTTCAGGAACTCGTACGGGAAGTTGATCGGTGGCTCGCGGTCGAACACCTCGCGCGCGATCGCGTTGGAGCGGTCGCGCGACCCGCCGGCCGTGGCCAGGTCCTTGCCGTTGGGCTCGATCGTCACGCCGAACAGGCTCCACTGGGCCGCCCACTCGAGGTTCCAGGGCAGCTTGGCCGCCCCGCCGAACGGCGACAGCCGCCCGGTCCAGCCACAGCCCGTCGCCCACGTCACGAGGTCCGGCCTGCAGTGGACCGCGACCGTCTCCCCGTCCCAGTCCGAGGCGATCGTCGTGCCCACCTTGCCGCAGTTGGGGCAGATCACGCCCAGCGGCAGCCAGTGGTCGGGGTGCTGGACGTTGGCGACCCGGCGATAGACGTCGCGGACGACCTGCGCGCGATCGAGCGCCGTCCGGATGAACGGGTCCATCTGGCCGGTCGGGTAGATGTCGCTCATCCAGTAGTAGCGGTCCGGGTGGATGCCCAGGCCCGCGAACACGTCGATGAACGTCTGGGCGTGGTGCCGCGCGTACGAGGCGTGGCAGTCGCCCACCTGGTCCGGGATGTGGGCGAGCGGCGCGCCCATGTAGCGGTCGACGGCATCGGGCGTCAGCAGCGCCTGCGCATCCATCGAGTCGAGGTCGTCGACGCCGTACAGGAGCGTCGTCTCGAGGCCGCGCGCCCGGAGCGCGCGGGTGATCACGTCGAGGATGACCGGCCCCCGGAGGCTGCCGACGTGGACGGTGCCGGACGGCGTCTTGGAGTCGTTGACGACCTGCGGGCCATCGACGCTCGCCGCGAGCTCATCCGCCCAGTCCACGTGTTCGCCCCTCTCCCGGCCTCGCGCCGTGCTGCCTCCCCGGGTCTCCCTGGTGGCGACGGTCGCTGGGCGGGGGCCCGGGAATGGTGTCTAGCTGATCTCGACGATCGTGTACGCGAAGTCCCCGGCGGGAACCTTGACCACGACCTTGTCGCCCTTCTTGCGGCCGAGCAGGGCGCGCCCGACCGGCGACTCGTTGGAGATGCGGCCCTGGGCGGGCTTGGCCTCCGCCGACCCGACGATGAGGAACGTCTCGGGCCCGTCGTCGCCCTTCACCTTCACGGTGGAGCCGATCTGGACGTGGTCCGTGGACGTGTGCTCGTCGATGATCGTCGCGTTCTTGATCATCGCCTCGAGGGTCTGGATGCGGCCCTCCACGAACGCCTGCTCGTTCTTGGCGTCCTCGTACTCGGCGTTCTCCGAGAGATCGCCGTGCTCCTTCGCATCGTGGATCCGCTGCGCGATCTCGGGACGACGCACGGCAAGCATCTCGTCCAGCTCCGCACGGAGCTTGTCGAGGCCGTCCTTGCTGATGTAGGTGGTCTTCGTGTTCACGCGGTTCGGACCCCCGAGGTGCAGCGGGCACGGGCTGTGCCGCCGCTCGGTCGGCTTGGAACAAAAGAACCCCGGGCGGGCCTGCGCCGCGCCACCGAGGTTCGTGGATCGGCCGGAATGGTATCCGTGAGGGCCCGAATCGTCAAAGGATCGGGCCTTGCAGGTGCGTTGCGGGCGGCCGGCGCGTCTCGCGCTCGCCCGAGCCTGCCCGGGGCCTCACGGGCGCACGCTCGCTCACCGATCGTCTCCATGCGCCACCCATCGTGCTGCTCGCCTGGCGATCGAACGGGTGCGGCCGCACCTCGGCCTGCTCGCCCGGCGCACCCCGCGATGAAGGTTCCATCGGGACGATCGCGGAGCGAGCGCGCGCAGGTACGCGGGAGACAGCCCGCTCAGAACCGGATGAGCCGCAGGGCGTTCTCGCGGTAGACCTTGCGCAGGACGTCCTCGGGCAGGCCCAGGCCGTGGATCCGCCAGCGGCCC